>JABUSX010000043.1 GCA_021442545.1 Eubacterium sp.
AATATGGAAGGAAAAGAAGTGGCGGACGGGCTGCCGGAAGAGGAAGAACTGTCCGTGCCGTCCCGCTGGATCCTTCATAAGGTGAATGAACTGACACGGGATGTGACGGAGAATATGGAAAAATTCGAACTTGGCATTGCCGTGCAAAAGGTCTATGATTTTATCTGGGATGAATTCTGCGACTGGTACATCGAGATGATGAAACCGGTCCTGTATGAGGGAACGGACAAGGAAAAGACCGCGGCACTGCGCGTTCTTCGTGCGGTTCTTTCGCAGGCTCTGAAGCTGCTGCATCCGTTCATGCCTTTTGTGACAGAAGAAATCTACTGTTCGCTGAATCCCGCAGAGGAAACGATCATGACAGCTTCCTGGCCGGTATTCCGTGAAGAACTTTGCTACAAAGAGGAAGAAGAGGCAACAGAGCTCGTCAAGGAAGCCGTGCGCCGGATCCGTGATCTCCGGACTTCCCATAATGTTTCGCCGGGCAAGAAGGCGGATGTCTTTGTAGTTGCGGAAAATGAGGAGATCCTGGCAAGGTTTGAAAGTGCCGGAAGCTTTTTCGGCACGCTGGCAAAGGCTAAGGAACTGCGTCTGCAGACCGGAAGAGAAGGCATTTCCGCAGATGCGTTTTCCGCAGTCATTCCGGGTGCAGTCGTCTACATTCCGCTCAGTGAGCTTGTGGATGTGAAGGCCGAGCGGGAGCGCCTCGGAAAAGAAGCCGCAAGGCTTGAAGCAGAGATTGCACGGTCATCCGGGATGCTGAAAAACGAGAAATTTGTCAGCCGTGCGCCGGCGGAGAAGGTCGAGGCCGAGCGCAGCAAGCTGGAGAAATATACGCAGATGCTTGAACAGGTGCGTTCCGAACTTGCGAAGCTTCCGGAAGCCTGATCGGAGAAATCAGTATGCTCAATTTTGAAGAAGAAGTCAGAAAATTCAAGTACAGTCCGGAGGCCGGGGATATCGAAGAGTCGATCCGGAATCAGGATCTTACGGATGTGATCGATCTGATCCGTGAAGCCGAGACGAGACGGATCGGAAGAGAAATGCGCGACAAGGAGTAGGAGCAGCATGCCGAATGCGGAACAGCGGGCGCGCCAGTTATCCTGCCTGTATTACAATCAGGGGCTTGAGAGAGCTTCCGTACGGGATCTGTACGGGGCCGAAGTCAAACTCAGGCAGAGCCTGCAGCTGAACAAACGAAATACACATGCCAGAAACCTGCTCGGTCTTGTCTGTTACGAGACGGGGGATGTTGTCAATGCGCTTCAGGAGTGGATGATCAGTCAGCACTTTCAGGCCAAAGACAATATTGCTTCCGTATATCTGAAAAAGGTTCAGGCAGATAAAGCAACACTGCAGATCCTGACGGATAATATCAAGACTTACAACCGCGCGCTTGAAAACTGTACCGGGGACAATGACGATATTGCGGCGATTCAGCTGCGGCGTATTGTTTCCAAGGATCCCCGTTTTGTCAGGGCTGCCCAGCTGCTTGCCCTGATCGAGATGAAGAACGGAAAACCGGGGCAGGCTTTGAAGGTGCTGAAACGTGCGTCGCGGGTCGACTGTGCGAATCCTCTGACTCTCCGTTACATTAAGGAGGCAGAGGGTATGCTTGGCGCCATGTCTCCGGAAAAGCGTTCACAGGAGGCGGGGGAACAGAACGAAACAGGTCAGGCTCCGGCCACGTCAGCTGCGAAACCCCGCTTCTTTGAAACAACGGGCTTTTCTGTGCTTCTGAATATTGTGATCGGCCTTGTGGTGGGTCTTCTTTTCATGGGCTTTATCGTAGTCCCGGCGATCCGCAGTTCCATCAGCAAGGAGACCAATGACAAGATCGTAGAGTATACGACAACGGTCGCAGAGCAGAAGGATCGTATTGCAAATCTGGAAAGCCAGATCGAAGAATCCAATACGGTCGTCGATCAGGCTCAGAGCCAGCTCAAGAGCACGAAGCAGGAGTCGGATTCCTACAGTAATCTGATCCAGGCCTACAGTTTCTTTGCAAATGAAGAATATCTGAAGGCCGGCGATGCGATCCAGAAGGTCGATGTTGCGCTGCTTTCCACCGAAGCAGCCATGATCTACAACCAGATTAAGGAATCGATCGAAGTAAATGCTTACGATGAATATTGTCAGGCCGGAGGAGAGGCTCTCTTCCAGGGTGATTACGATAAGGCGATCAGTTATCTGGAAAAGGCCTGCAGCATACGGATTGATGAGCAGGATGAAAATCTGAACAACCTGGCGAATGCCTGCCTGACAGCCGGGAAAAATGACAAAGCCATTGCCTATTATCAGCTGATCCTGGATCTCTTCCCGGATACTGCGATGGCAGACAATGCGGCATACGGAATCTCGATCCTCGGAGGCACACCGGATTACAACAATACGGCCGGACACACCCTGGCCAATGCTCCGGCAGCCGTGGCGGCGATCGCAGGCGGAAATACTTCGCCGGTTTCTGCGGCGGGAAGTGCGCAGCCGGCCGGTCAGCCGGAACAGACAGGGGATGGTGTGCAGGAAAATACCGGCCAGGAGACGGAAGCCGGGGACGCCGTATACGATGAGGCCATGTATGAATATGAAGCCGGATTCGAAGACGGGTACGAAGCAGCAGAGGTTCTGGATCTCGCAAGCATGCTGAATAACGGCATTGAAGAGGAACAGCCGCAGACTCTTGAAGATATGATGAACAACGGTGAAATAGACGAAGAGCTGCAGATGCTTATGGAAGAGGCATATAACGAGTACGGAGAGTATGTCGAAACGGGTGGATATTAATATTATAAAAGAGCTTCGGCAGATCCTGCCGGAAGGAGAGGTTCTTTCGGATGAGCCGATGAGCAAACATACGACCTTCCGCATCGGAGGACCGGCCGATCTTTTCATACGGCCGAAAAGTGTACAGGAGATACGGGACGCCCTTTCTTTCCTGGAAAAAGCAGGCATACCTGTTTTTGTACTCGGCAACGGCAGCAACCTTCTGGTCAGTGATCAGGGTTTTCGCGGTGTGGTCCTGCAGCTTTTCCGGAATTTTCAGGCACTTTCTGCTGACGGGAAATGTCTGAAGGCGCAGAGCGGTCTTCTGCTTTCCGCACTGGCTTCGGAAGCGGCAAAACGGTCCCTGACCGGTCTGGAATTTGCTTCCGGCATTCCCGGAACAGTCGGCGGCGGTATACTGATGAATGCCGGTGCCTACGGCGGTGAGATCTGCGATGTTCTGCAGGAGGCCGTTATTCTGACCAAAGAGAATGAACTTCGGACGGTACGGAAGGACGAACTCGGGCTGAGTTACCGCCGCAGCCGGGCAATGGATGAAGAATGGGTCATTCTGGAAGGTACATTTGAACTTTCGGAAGGCAGCCCGGAAGCGATCACGGCCCGCATGGAGGAAATGCGGGAGGCGCGTACATCAAAGCAGCCTCTGGAATACCCGAGTGCGGGGAGCACCTTCAAGCGGCCGGAGGGTTATTTTGCAGGAAAGCTGATCATGGATGCAGGCCTTGCCGGAGAAAGCTGCGGAGGAGCCTGCGTATCGGAAAAGCACTGCGGATTCGTGATCAACCGCGGCGGGGCGACCGCAGAGGACGTTGTAACCCTCATTCGCAGGGTGCAGGAGATTGTCCGGAAAAACAGCGGCGTGCAGCTGGAGACAGAGGTGCGTTTTCTCGGGTTTGATACGGATGTCTGACAGTGAAGGCAGGCTGTCTGCCTGTTACAGAGAACGGAAACATAGATTTGACGCGAAGGTTTGAAGCGGAGTTCTGAGCGGAAGGAAACAGGATATGTCATTAGATCTGGTTATCGTGACAGGTGTATCCGGAGCGGGAAAGACAACAGCTCTGAAGATCATGGAGGATTTCGGCTTTTTCTGTGTGGACAATATGCCGATCTCTCTGATCGATACTTTCGTCCGGCTGATCAAGGAAGGTGAAAGCGAGACCATCAGTCACGTATCCATGGGAATCGACATCCGCAGCCGCGAGAGTCTGTCCGCTCTGCAGCCTGTACTGGCTGATCTGAAAGCAGAGGGAATTCCCTGCAGAATCCTGTATCTGGATTGTGACGACAGTACGCTGATCAAACGTTACAAAGAGACCCGCCGCACGCATCCGCTCTCAGGCGGCGGACGGATCGAGCCCGGACTTCTGAAAGAAAGAGCCGAGCTGATGTTTCTCAAAGATAAAGCGGACTATATTCTGGACACGAGCCAGCTGCTGACAAGGGATCTCCGCGCCGAACTGGAACGGATCTTTATCAGGCAGGAAAACTTCCGGAATCTGATGGTAACGGTTCTGTCTTTCGGTTTCAAATACGGGATACCTGAGGATGCGGACCTGGTTTTTGACGTCCGTTTTCTGCCGAATCCTTACTACGTTCTGGAACTTCGTGAACTGACCGGAAAGGACGTTCCGGTTCGTGATTTTCTGAATAAATATGAGGAGACGGAGATCTTCCTGAAAAAACAGACAGAGCTCATTCGTTTCCTGATTCCGTATTATATGCGAGAAGGAAAGACACAGCTTGTCATTGCCGTAGGATGCACCGGCGGAAAACATCGTTCCGTGGCACTCGCCGAAGCCTTGTATCATGGACTCAGCGACAGCCGCGATTACGGTATCCGGATCGAACATCGTGACATTGAAAAAGATGCCTTCCGAAAGAGAGCGTAGGGAAAAGATGTCATTTAACGGACAGGTCAGACAGGAATTGAGCCGCCAGATTGCGCAGACACACCATTGCCGTACAGCAGAGCTGGCGGCATTGCTTTCGTTTTGCGGAAATATTCTGATCACGGATGAAGACGAGATCATTCTGCACTTCGAAACAGAACAGGAAGCGGTATGCAGTGTTTATATGCAGCTTCTGAAAAAGAGATTTCACATAGAGAGCAGCCAGGTTTTATACGAGGAACGGATCCGGAACCGGTCGAGCCGTTACAGCGTTGAGATCGATGAACCAGGGCTCGTTTCGGAAATTCTGCAGGCTGTCGGCGTGATGGAACCGGACGGTTCTTTTTCCGAAGAGAAGCCGCTTGAGGACAGGACTTTTCTTCAGAAGACCTGCTGCAGGCGTGCATGGGTAAAGGGAGCCTTTCTTTCGGCCGGAGTAATCAGTGATCCGGATCGTTCTTATCACGCCGAACTGGTCTGTACAGATGCGGAAACCGCAGAATCCGCGGCTGAGATCATGACTTCACTGGGGCTTTCGGCCGCTGTTTCAAAACGGGGCAGGTATTCGCCGGTCTACATCAAGGAGGGGGCACAGATCTCGGATCTGCTCGGAATGATCGATGCCCGGGTCGCTATGATGGATTTTGAAAACGCCCGCATCCTGCGTGAAGTGCGCGGCAACATAAACCGGAAGGTGAACTGTGAAACCGCCAATATTCAGAAAACGGCAGATGCCGCTGCCGCTCAGATCGAAGACATTCTTTTTATCAGAAGCATAGGCGGTGCGAATGTACTTCCTCCTATACTTGACGAGATGGCATGTATTCGGGTAAAATATCCACAAAAGACATTGCAGGAATTGGGAAATATGCTGAATCCCCCGGTCGGAAAGTCCGGTGTCAATCATCGGCTTCGCAGAATCAGTGCTATTGCCGGTCAATTACGTCGGGAGCAAGGAGAGGATCATGGTAAGTGAAACAATAACGGTACAAATCACAGACGGTCTGGATACAAGACCGATCGCCCTGCTGGTGCAGCTTGCCGGCGGTTTTCGGAGCAGCATATATCTGTCAGCCGGACACAAACAGGCCAATGCAAAGAGCATTATGGGCATGATGGCGCTGGGTCTGGACAACGGAGAAAAAGTTGAAATCTCGGCAGAAGGACCCGATGAGAAGGAAGCAGTAAAAGCGATCCGGGAGTATCTGACCAGAAACCGATAACAGAACCGGCAGAATACAAAGGCAGGATGTGACCTG
>JABUSX010000180.1 GCA_021442545.1 Eubacterium sp.
TACCAGGTTTCCCCAAAGACATGGACGGAATGCTTGCATGCCGGTCCATGTCTTTGAGGGACCTGCCCAAACATGAGGAAGTAGCCATTTTTCGCAGAAAAATGTTAATATCCCTGCTCTGTCAACACAGTAACCACCCTCTCAAACCCCATAAAATGAGAGGCCTTCACCAAAATCACATCCCCGGCACGGATCAGATCCGGAAGAGCCGCCAGCAGTGTATCCCTGTCCGGATATGCACAGACCTCCGCCTTTCCGGATTCAGCTTCCTCTGCACCTTCGGCAATCTCCTTCCCAAGATCACCTGCACAGCACAGAAGATCCAGATCCAGACCGGCTGCAAAGCGCCCCACTTCCCTGTGCAGTCCTGAAGCCTGTTCTCCAAGCTCACCCATATCTCCGAGAATTGCCACACGGCGCCCCTGAGCGCTCTGAAGAGTTTTCAGCGATTCCATCATGGAAGACGGATTGGCATTATAGGCATCGTCGATCACCGTATACTTTTCTGTACGGATCACGCGCTCACGGCCGGGAAGCCCCTGATAATGACGGATGCCTTCCGCGATCTGTTCTATAGTCAGACCATAACGCCGGCCGCAGGCTGCACCTGCCAGGGCATTATGAACCGAATGCAGCCCAGGACTCGGAACCACTACTTCTTCCCGCAGGCCGTCCATGCAGAGCACGAAACGCATACCTTCGAGCCCGAGGGATATGACCTCTTCCGCCCGAACATCCGCGTTCGGGTCTTCAATGCCATATCGGACCGGAATGTTTCCCTGAACCTCTTTAACTGATGCCAGCATATCATCATCTGCATTCAGAATTGCGCAGCTGTCCGGACCCATATGGGCAAAAACCTCGCTTTTCGCCTGTAATATGCCTTCTCTGCTTCCCAGAAACTCCAGATGAGCCGTCCCGATATTGGTCATGATCACGGAATCCGGCCGTACGACCCGTCCCAGTCGATCCATCTCTCCAAAATGATTAATACCCATTTCGATCACGGCGATCTCATCTTCGTCACGAATGCGGAAGATCGTAAGTGGAACGCCAAGTTCATTGTTAAAATTCCCCTCGGTCTTCAGCACGCGATATTTCTGTGCGAGCACCTGCGCCGTCATTTCCTTTGTACTGGTCTTTCCGGCACTTCCTATGATCCCGACGGTCGGAATCTGCAGCTGATCCAGATAATATGCAGCGAGATCCTTCAGTGCTTTTCCGGTATCCGCTGTCAGGATGACCGGAATACCGATCTCTTCCGGTGCCTCCTCAGCCAGAACAGCCAGGGCACCGCTGCGGGCAGCCTGTGCCATATAGGCATGTCCGTCCGAATTTTTTCCGCGCAGGGCGGCAAACAAACAGCCGCAGGTCACTTTGCGGCTGTCTGTGGTAACGGAAGTGATTTCCGTAAACATGGTTTTGTTATCTGTATGTCCCGCGATCCTTCCGCCCACGGCCTTTACGATCGCATCAGGTGTCATATTCTTCATCTGATCTGTATTCTCCTGCTTCTGTTTCCCGGCTTAATTGCAAGAACCGGTATTTCACCAGATTTCCAAAAACCTCATACAGCTGCTGTAACGGGTACTTTTCACCTCTTCCGGTTCTTTCGGAAATATTTCTCATCACAAAATTCTGTATTCGGATTTGTCTTACTTCCCCTCAAAAAGACTCTGATCATATTTCTTCATGGAAAGATCCAGCAGCCTGCCGCACAATTCTTCATAAGAAATACCCAAAGTCTTTGCTTCCAGAGGAACCAGACTTGTGGGGGTCATGCCCGGCAGAGTATTGGCTTCGAGGCAATAGATCTTGCCCGTTTTATTTCTCATAATAAAATCATAACGCACATAGGCCTGAATCCCCAGAACACGATTTGCCCGAAGAGCGATTTCGCGTATCTCTTCCGCTTTTTCCGCAGGAATATCGGCAGGGCAGGTTTCGATCGTCATGCCGGGTTTGTACTTGTTCGTATAATCGTAAAATCCTTCCCTCGGCGTGATCTCTACGATCGGATAAACCTCATCGCCAAGCACAGCCGCCGTCAGTTCTCTTCCTTCCACAAAGACCTCAACGATTGCGGCTTCCTCAAGAGCAAAAGCCAGCTCCAGCCCGTTTTCCAGTTCTTCCCGTGTATGACAGATCGTAATGCCGATGCTCGAACCTCCGCACTGAGGCTTTACGATCAAAGGCAGATGCAGCTCTTCCAGAATCTTTTCTGCCGTCGTGCAGCCACGATACGCCGTGACGCTCTTCGGCGTCGGAATATCATGTGCGAGGAACAGCTGTTTGGTCCGGGTCTTATCCATTGCCAGCGCACTGCTGATGTAATCGGTTCCCGTATACGGAATGCCGTGAAGATCAAGCGCCGCCTGAACACGGCCATCCTCTCCGTTCATACCATGAAGGGCAAGAAAAACCATATCTGCCGCCGCACACAGTTCCAGGATCTGTGGTCCGAAGAAGTGCCGGCGCCGTTTCATCTCTTCTTCCAGGAAAGGGGTGCGGCTTCGAATGTAGGCAGCTTCCTCTTCTGCATCATAGTCGCCTTCAAACACAGCGGATACATCCGTTTTCCGAATCCCGAAATAAACATCTGCCAGAACGGCTTTGTGCCCAAGAGTACGGAGGGCTTTGCAGATGCCGGTTCCGGAAACGATGGACACATCCCGTTCAGAACTGTTTCCTGCAGCAAGGACTACTATCTTCATAAGAACCTCATTTCAACAAGCAATAAACCGAAACTGAAAAACAACGGTCGTAATGCATCAACCCGAAACGCTCCGATACTTTCGCTTTTGTTTTCAATCAACCCGGCATAGCAGCAACTTTGGGCTGCGTTCCGACAGGCTGGTCTTCACTGTAATAAACGATAACCGGATAACCGACTTCCATATTATAGAAGATCCTTGCGGCCGCTTCCTCAGGTGTATTCACGCAGCCGTTGGACCCGTTATACAGCCAGGTCGTTCCGCCGTATTCTGCGGCTCCTCTCCAGGATGCGTCATGGATACCGCAGGAATCCACAAACGGCAACCAGTATTTGACCTTGACACCGCCCGCCTCATTAAAGGTCGCATCGGCTTCTTTTCCGTCAATCGCCCAGACACAGCCGGAAGGAGTATCCTGACCCATGGCATGATTACCTGTGACGACATAGGTATCCACAACCACCTGTCCGTCCACGTAGCACCACATGGTCTGCGATTCAATACAGATCTCCACGTAGGTGTCACCAATATCGTTGGAGGAACGATCCAGAGCGCGGTACACATACATCGGTTCGATCTCACCCTGACGCCCTTCGAGAATCGCGTTATACAGATCACTTGCGGTTTCTTCAACATTGATAACCCAGCCATAGTCACCGCCGGCCGCAAGCATGATCGTTCTTCCGCTGTGTGTTGTAAATTCATGAGGAAGGCCGAAGGTATCCGTTTCGTTTGCAAGCTCCTGAACCCATTCCGTAACCTTATTGTGATCGATCTTATAATTGCCGTTCTTGTCTTTTTTCATAAAATCACGGACGACCGTTTCATCGACAACAAACTGCCGGTCGACAAAATCGTAAACAAGATCCGTCGACAGGATTGTATTCGCATCATTAAGCTTTGCGACAAGATCCTCATTTGACGAACCGACAGGAGCTTTCTGATAAAGATCAAGTTCCTCGAAATCCATGTACGTCTCACCGGCTTCGATTGCCTGCATGATTGCAAGACGTGTTTTTTCGCGGTCCAGCTGCGTACCTTCCACGCTCTCCTGTATGGTATACAAGCCGGTTTCGTTTTCCAGTATCATGGCATCTGTCGGCGGAACTTCATTTTCAGGCTGAAAACAGGCCATGGAATCCAAAACAGAATCGATGACCGATTTATCATAGGTATAGCCGACCGGAACCTCAAAAGTCCTTCCCGATGCCAGACGGAACGGCCAGGAATACGGATTCTGGGAATCCAGACATTTCTGAATCTCGCCGTCATCCACATACTGAAGGTAAATCTGGTCCCCGGTAAGAGTCTCCGTCTTATCACCGCGTTCCCGGATCGTCAGGGTATAATTCCGGATCACAGACTGAATTGCGTACTTCACATCTTCAACGGTCATGTCTCCGACAGAGATTCCGTTGATCGTAGTATTCGGGAAAAAATGGGTTGTATAATGAGAGGCACCAAAAACATAGATGCCCGCCAGAATCAGTATCAGAAGGATGAGAAGAATCAGCATCCCCACAAGATTCTTGGAAATTTTCTTCATATAGGTAGGTCTCCTCCCCTGTTTCTCCGCACATTGTGCTTTCGAAATCCTGCCCTACATTGTAATATTGACAAAAAATACTGTCAAGCCAGCCAGCGGCCGCAGGATCCGCAGGGGAGAATGAGCCCTGTCTGCGTAACGGGAAGGCCGATCTCGGAAGCTTCCGCTTCCCCTCCTCGTTTCGAAACAATCACCGTATTTAACAGGTAAGACAATACAGAGGGAGCAAGCCCTGTCGTGTAAGAATTGATCAGGAAGAAAGAAGCATCCTCGGAAAGCAGCCCGGCTGTTCTGCACAGAAAAGGATAGAGACTGTCTTCCAGTTTCCAGACTTCACCTCCAGGTCCTCTTCCGTAGGACGGAGGATCCATCAGAATCGCGTCATAGGTATTCCCGCGTCGTATCTCACGTTCAATAAATTTACCGCAGTCATCCACAAGCCAGCGGATCGGTGCCTTTTCAAGGCCGGAAGCTGCTGCATTTTCTTTCGCCCAGGTCACCATCCCCTTTGCCGCATCAACATGGGTTACATGGGCTCCTGCAGCGGCCGCCGCGATGGTTGCGCCGCCCGTATATGCAAACAGATTCAGAACCTTAAACGGCCTGTCTTTTCCTCGTTTTTCGATCGACGAGCGGATCTGTCCGGATATCCAGTCCCAGTTCACGGCCTGTTCCGGGAAAAGTCCGGTATGTTTGAAACGAAACGGCTTCAGACGAAAGGTAAGCCCGTGGTATCCGATCGACCAGATTTCCGGAATATTTCTAAACTCCCACTGACCGCCTCCGCTGCTGCTGCGATGATAAATGCCGTTTGCGTTCTTCCATCCCGGGTGCCTGCGTTTCGTTTTCCAGATCACCTGCGGATCCGGACGGATCAGGATAATATCTCCCCACCTTTCCAGCTTTTCACCCGATGAAGTATCCAGAACTTCATAATCTTTCCATTCTGATGCGATCCACATAATCCCCGCTCCATTTAACATAAAACAACGGAGACGACCCCGCCGCAGTGCAGAACCGCCCCCGAATAAAACTTTAACCTACAGGAAGAAGTTTTTCTGACATCCGAGATATCTCTGTGATTACCGGTCTTATCCGCAGAGCTGACGCCTCATCAAACTCCGATCTCTTCGATATCCCTGTCTCATTTAACTCAGTTAATTCTCTTTAATATCTTCTTCCTTCTTTTCAGCGACCTCGGATTTCTCTTCAGCGATCTCAGATTTCTCTTCATCGCCCTCTTCAGCATCCTTTTTGTCGCTGTCGATTCTTTTTGTTACTTTTTCAATTTCCTTTTTGAACTTTATATCCAGTTCTTCAAGCTTCTTCCCGGCCCAGAATCTTCCGCCTACACCGAATGCAATCGCAAAGGCAACAGCCAGTGAAATAACGATCGCCGTAAACAGAATCCTTACGATATCCGCAGCAATGCCGAGCTGTGTCAGAGCCATAAAAGCTGCGATCGTGTAGATCAGCACTCTGACAAGAGTGGCGAAACCTTCGCTGCTGCTGTTTGCCCTGAGGATCGCTTCCGCAGCCTTCTCAGCGAGAACCCATGCAAGGAAGGCAATCAGAGCCGCCGCAATAATGTTCGGAATGTAGGCGATGATCGTGGTGCCGATCGCAGACAGCGTTGTAAGTCCGAGAATATCCAG
>JABUSX010000019.1 GCA_021442545.1 Eubacterium sp.
CGACCAGAAACAGAACCTTGATCGTCTTCAGCCTGGTTCTTTCGATGTCTCCGATCAGAACCTGGTCTTCCCCGGGCGGGATCGTACCGACGCGGAGCTCCTCGAAACCGGCATCCAGAATTTCCGCATAGGCCGCCATACCGGCTTTTTCGCTGCCCAGCACCTCCACGATCTTATCCAGAAGATCGATCACAACCGCATAGCTCTGCGCGTACGCTTTTGCACGCACCGGCTCGCCGGCTTCCTGCAGTTCATCCTGCATCCGTTCGATCCGCTCCTGCGGGTCATACCGCGTCAGGAAAAGATACAGGGCCTTCGTCTTGTCCCGTATCGTCCCCTTCCGGTCGTGCATATCCCGATGGAAATCTTCCGTTTCCGATACAAAACGTTCACGCATCTCATTCAGCTTCGTCAATGCAGACGCGTTCTGATCCAGGTATTTCGGGATCCTCAGCCATTCCTTTTCCCAGGCTTTTCTCCCATGGATCCCGCAGGCCAGCACATAGTTTTCCAGTTCGTCGATCTCTTCCGGAGAATAGTCCGTCATGCCGCTCCGCAGGAAACGAAAAACACTTTCATAGGAATAGTTCTCCGTCATGACCTGCAGGGCCGCACGGATGCATTCCACGAAAGGATTCGTCAGGATCTTTTCCTTTCGATCCAGGAAAAACGGAATATTCTCTCTGCGGAAACAGGCTGCCGCCGCTTCCCCGTAGACTTCCAGGTCGCCCGCTACCACGGCAAAATCCCGGTAATGCCAGCCGTTTTCCCGCACCATGCGGACGATCTGCGCCGTCACATGACGCAGTTCCTCTCCCGGATCCTGTGCCTCGCAGATTTCGATATGTCCAAAATTTCTACTGTAATGTTCCCTCTGCGTTCTTTCTGCGTTTTCTCCGATCTGCAGAGAAGATGCCTCTGCCGAAAAATCCGCGCTGCTTTCGATCTGCAGTCCGGCCTTTTCCCCGTCTGTCCCTGAAGAAGCGGCTTTTAAAAAGACAGCTTTTTCTCTTCTGTACCGGAATAAATTCTGCTCTAAAAATGCGAGCTCCGGGCTGTTTTTATAACGGCCTTCCGGACCGGCTGACGCAGTCCGCAGGGGAAGAACCGGCGTGTGCGTCTCGTCTGCGAGGCGTCCGCATCGCCGCATCATTTCCCTGCTCATATAGAATAATTCATGGGGATTTCCGGAACGGAAAAGATCTTCGTCCGGATCGATCGTCACGGAGACCGTGACCTGTTCCGCGTATATCAGGAGTTCCCGCAGCACGCGGTACTGAAGGGGGGTGAAACCCGTAAAACCGTCAAACCAGATCACGCTTCCCCTGATCAGGGGAGAGCGCGGAATGACGCGGCAGAGAATATCCGGTACTTCCTCCTTCGGAAGGAAGTTGTTTTCCAGGTATTCCCGGAATGCGCGGTACAGCATTTCGATGTCTTCCATTTTCCGCGAAAGCAGGCTTTCTTTCTGACCGCGGATCCAGTCTTCCAGATCTTCCGGCTGAACGCCGTACTGAAGCAGTTCGGATACGAGCGACTTCATCTGCGCGGCTGCCCCGCGCCCGGACAAGGCGCGCCCGAGCACCTTCAGCTTTTTCTGATGACGGGCAATCACACGCTGCACGACCAGGCTTTTTCCTGTCTCCTCGAGAACGGGCAGCGTGCTGCCGCCGGTCTCTCCGAAGACCCGCCACGCCAGACGATGAAAGCTCAGGACATCCACATTCAGAAGACCGTGCCGCGGATGCATCCGGACCAGCTCCTTCTGCGCCTGCATCGTGAACTGTTCCGGAACGATCAGCAGAAACTGCTTTTCCGGATGTGCCATCGAGGCCTCGATGATCTCCCGGTATATCGTATAGGATTTTCCTGAACCGCTGCTCCCGGTCAGAAAAACAAGAGACATGAGCATGACCCCCAGTATGATTTATATTCTTTCAGATCCTGCAGCTTCCATTCCTGCAGTTCTTCCGGATTCCGCAGATTTCCCGGATCCTGTATTTTTATTCTTCTTCCAGATCGCGCAGCCAGATCTCCATGCAGGCGTCGCTCGGCATACGCAGGTCGCCGCGCGGGCTCAGCGCGACCGAACCGACCTTCGGGCCGTCCGGCAGGCAGGACCGTTTGAACTGCTGCGTGAAGAAGCGGCGGCAGAAGGTCTTCAGCCAGTGCAGGATCGTCGCATCGTCATAGACGCCTTCAAAGGATTTCTTCGCGATCCGCAGGATCTTTGACGGTTCATAGCCCGCCCGCAGCATGTAATACAGGAAGAAATCGTGCAGCTCGTACGGGCCGACCAGATCTTCTGTTTTCTGCGAGATCTTGCCGTCCTCGGGCGGCAGAAGCTCGGGGCTGACCGGCGTATCCAGAACATCCAGAAGGATCACCTCGAGTTCCTTGTCCCCGCAGGTATCGGCATAGTAGCGCACCAGGTGGCGCACGAGAGTCTTCGGAACCGAAGCATTGACTCCGTACATGGACATATGGTCGCCGTTATAAGTCGCCCAGCCGAGCGCCAGTTCCGAAAGATCACCCGTACCGACGACAAGGGCACCGCACTGGTTTGCCAGATCCATGAGGATCTGCGTGCGTTCACGGGCCTGGGCATTTTCATAGGTGACATCGTGCTTTTCCGGATCCTGTCCGATATCCCGGAAATGCACCATGACCGATTCTTTGATCGATACTTCGCGCAGCTCCGCACCGATCCGGCGGACGAGGGTGCATGCGTTTTCATAGGTCCGGTCCGTCGTTCCGAAACCGGGCATCGTGACCGCAAGGATCTGTTCCCTCGGCAGGCCGAGAAGGTCAAAGGCCCGTGCCGTGACAAGCAGTGCCAGCGTGGAATCGAGACCGCCGGAAATCCCGATCACGGCCCTGCCGGCATGTGTATGAGCCATCCGCTTTTTCAGACCGTAAGCCTGAATGTTCAGGATTTCATTGCAGCGCAGGTCACGTTCCGCCTCGTCCGAAGGAACGAAGGGATGCGGGTCGAAGCGGCGCGTCAGTTCTGTTTCTTCGGCATCCGGCGCAAAGGTGGTCTCTACATAATCTTCTTCATCCGGTATGATCTCCGCCGGCGGGAAGGTGCTGATCCGGCGGCGTTCGGCCGCGAGCCTGTCCACATCGATCTCCGCCGTAAGAATTCCGTTGGAAAACCGCTCGGCTTCCGCCAGGATGACGCCGTTTTCCGCGATCAGATTGTGGCCGCCGAAGACCAGATCCGTCGTGGATTCTCCTTCCCCCGCAGAAGAATAAAGAATCGCGCTGACGCAGGCTGCGGAGTGCGCTGCCAGGAGATTCCGACGGTAGGTGCCCTTACCGACCATCTCGTTGCTTGCGCTTAAGTTGACGATGACCGTTGCACCGGCAATGGCATGCTGCGTGCTCGGCGGACACGGCGCCCAGAGGTCTTCACAGATCTCCGCCGCCACGACAAAATGCGGCATTCCGTCGCAGGTAAAGAGTTGGTTCGCGCCGAACAGCACTTCTTCTCCGCCCCAGTCGACCGTCTCGACCGGTCCCGGTCCTGCCGTAAAATGACGCATCTCATAAAATTCATTGTAGTTCGGAAGATAGGTCTTCGGCACGAGCCCCAGAAGTTCGCCCGCCTGAATGACGGCCGCCACGTTGTACAGCTTTCCGCGGATCTCGGCCGGCAGCCCGATGAAGATCAGGGCGTCATTATCCTCGGTTTCCTCACAGATCCGCAGCAGCTGGTCACGCGCCTCATCCAGCAGGCGTGCCTGCAGAAAAAGATCCCCGCAGGTATAGGCCGTCAGCGCCAGCTCCGGAAAAACAATGACCTTCACATGCTGCTCCGCGCAGAGCCTGATATTCTTCAGGATCTCATCCGCATTAAAGACAGGGTCGGCGACCCTCACATCCGGTGTAACAACTGCTGTTTTTACAAATCCCTGATACATATATACTCCGTTCCGCCGCCTCTGCGGCATGTTTATGCTGCTTCAAAAAAGTGCTGATGCGGGTATCCGTACAGATATGCGGCTGCCCGCAGCGGGTGCAGAGCAGTCTTTCCCACATCATTATACACAAAACTTCCGGTTTTTACTGAATGAAGGGTCGGAAGTCCTGCAAAAATTTCACAGAATTCTTTCTTAACCCCTGTCAATGATCACCACTCATACAATTTTTTCTTAAACCCTGTCAATGATTACTGTTCATACGCAGCCATCCCCGAAAACTTCTGTGTAAAAAACTTTACAGAGAAGTTCCGCTGAAAAAGCCGCCGGGTCTCTTCTGAAAACCCGCCGGCCTTTTGCTCATCTTACACTTCCTTTTTTATTTTCTCTTATTATTTTACATTGTACACAAACACTTCCGAGATCTCACGGTCATAACCGTCATAGAAGCCTTTTACCATCCCGAGCACGATGCGGGAGCCTCGGTTGTACAACAGCAGAAACTGCTCATGCGCCGGGTCGAAAGCAAGGCCTTCGATCTCGCCCTGGAAAGTAACATCATCGAAGGTTCTCTCCAATGTACAGGTAGCGTAATTGCCGTCCTCCGCCATGGTCACCCGGTACATATGATCTGCTTCACTGTCATCGGCCGTGCCGTCATCAGCCGTCAGATAATAATTGCCGTCATAGTAGACAACGCCCTGTACCCACTGAGGTGCCGGCTGCAGATGTACTTTTCTTTTGAAGGCACCTGTTTCCAGATCATATTCATACAGATAGCGTCCGCTTTCCTCGCCTACCCAGGAAACCATGCAGACAACTTTGTCGTCCGGATTGACCGTGATGCCGCTGCATTCCAGCTGTCCGGTGGATGCTTCAAAAGGAAACGTTCGTTTCATAGTCAGGGTGTCCGCATCGTAGACAGCTATCTGAATATTTTTGCCGACGCCGTCCATGAAATACTCTGTTCCGAGATAAAGCTCGTTATTGAAGATATCAATATCTCCGATATGATTGACTTCCTGCTTATAACCTTCAAAAGGTTTTTCATTGCGGGCGATCTCATTCCAGTCCTTGTCATACTTGATCAGGACGGTACTGCCGCTGACATAATAATTCTCCCCGTCGGTGGTGATGCCCTGACGGCCGCCGACTTCCACGATCTTATCCCGGTCGTAGGTAAATTTCGGAAGCATGACCTCCTCATCCGTCTCCGGACGGGAAAAAGTCACCGTCTCTTCGGCGCTGACAGCTGCACAGCCGAATAAAAGACATCCACTCAATGCCAGAACCGTCACTCCCCGCAGCACTAAATTTTTTCTCATGATAACATCCCCCGTATCGTTACTGATATTCAGAACCATTTCGGCGCCGTCTGAAATCGTTTTTCATATTTACTGTTTTAAAAACGGAACTGATGCCGCTGCGAAAAGTCTTCCGGATTCTTCTCCGAGCGCCGGCCGGATCTCCTCGCAGATCAGCCCGGCTTCCGCAAGCAGCTTCCGCATCGTTTCTTCGGTATAGCCGCGTTCCAGATGCGTTTCTTCGCTTTTGGAATAGAACCCGTTCTCTTCCGGAAGAAACAGCGTCAGATCGTATCGGTTGAGCTGTGTTTCCTGATCATAACTGTTTTCCCAGATAAAGCTGCCTTCCGGCCGGTTTTCCGCAATCGTTTCTTCTCCGATCCCGGCATAAAAAGAGGGCGTATGGAAATCAAACACAAAAAGTCCGCCCGGGTCCAGATAATTCCGGACCAGGCGGAAAACTTTAAGAATCTCTTCTTCCTCTAATATGTAATTCAGGCTGTCGCAGACGCATACAATGGCGCGAACCGTGCCGTAAAGTTCAAACTCCCGCATGTCCTGCTGCAGGTAGAGGATATCCGGAGCGGCTCCGGATTCAGGATCCGCACATTCATTTTTCCTTCCTGCAGCTGCTGCTTCC
>JABUSX010000052.1 GCA_021442545.1 Eubacterium sp.
CGCTCCCGCTGAAGAAGCTCCCGCTGCCGAAGAAGCACCGGCTCCTGCCGCTGCCGCTCCCGCTGAAGAAGCTCCCGCTGCCGCACCCGCAGGCATCCCCGCCGGTGTCAGCGGCATCTCACCGCGTGCCCGTATGGCTGCCGCGAAAATGAATGTGGATCTCAGCGGCGTGACCCCGACCGGACCTGCCGGACGGATCATCGAACGCGATATCCTTGCTGCCGCGAAGAGCACAGCCGGTGCCGCACAGGCCGGATCCACAGCCGGTATCGTCGGAACAGGCATCGGCGGCCGTGTTACGATCAAGGATCTTGAAAATGCCGCTGCCGGCATCACCGCTTCTGCTCCTGCAGCCGCTCCGGCTCCTGCCGCTGCCGCCGCTGCTCCGGCCGAAGTCGAATATGTCGACGAGAAGGTCGCACATGTCCGTACCGTGATCGGAAAAGCCATGGCCAGATCTCTTGCCGAGATCCCGCAGCTTACACATATGCTTTCTGCTGACGTAACATCCCTTGTTGCCTACCGCGAAAGCATCAAGAACGCTCCGGAATCCATGCATATGCCGAAGATCAGCTACAACGACATGATCATGTATGCAGTCTCCCGCGTTCTCCTGAACTACCGTGAACTGAACGCCAACACGATCGATGCCAAGACCATGCGCTTCTTCACACATGTCCACCTCGGCATGGCTGTTGACACACCGCGCGGCCTCCTGGTTCCGACCGTATTCAATGCGGATACCAAGAGCCTTGCACAGATCGCCGAAGAAGATAAGATGCTGGCCGAACAGGCCCGCAGCGGAAGCATCAATCCGGACCTTCTGACCGGTGCTTCCTTCACGGTCTCCAACCTCGGCGCCTACGGCGTGGAATACTACACACCGGTCATCAACGTACCGCAGACCGGTATCCTCGGCATCGGCGGCATCACAGACCGGATCAAGGTCGTGAACGGCGAAGTCGTACCGTACAAGGCAATGGGTCTTTCCCTTACCTATGACCATGCTGCACTCGACGGCGGCGAAGCCACGAACTTCCTCAGAGACGTAAAAGTCGCTCTGGAGAACTTCCCGGCACTTCTTTCCATGTAAGAGAACACAAAACAGGAGGTAACTGATATGGCATATGATGTAATCGTACTCGGAGGCGGTCCGGGCGGATACATGGCAGCGGAGAAAAGCGGCAAAGCCGGTCTTTCCACAGTCTGCATCGAAGGCCGCGCCTACGGCGGAACCTGCCTGAACGAAGGCTGCATTCCCACAAAGGCACTGCTTTATTCCGGAAAAATGTACCTGCATGCCAAAGAAGCCGCGGCTTTCGGCGTTCATGCCGAAAACGTGACCATTGACAACGCAGCCGTGATCGACCGCAAGAACAAAGTCGTCAAGACTCTTGTCTCCGGTGTTGAAGCCACCCTTAAGGCTCACAAGGTCGAAATGGTCAAGGAATACGGTAAGATCACAGGAAAGACGGCCGAGGGCTATACCGTCGAAGCTGGCGGCAAGACCTATGAAGGCAAAAACCTGATCATCGCGACCGGTTCCGTTACAAGCATCATCCCGATCCCGGGCGTCAAAGAAGGCCTGGCATCCGGTTATGTTCTGACAAACCGTGAGCTGCTCGACCTGAAAGAGCTGCCGAAGAAGCTTGTCGTCCTCGGCGGCGGCGTCATCGGCCTTGAGATGGCAACTTACTACGCCATGGTCGGTGTGGAAACCGTGATCATCGAAATGCTTGACCATATCGCCGGCACGACCGACAAGGATATGTCCAAAGAGCTGATGAAGATCTGCGGCAAGATGGGCATGAAATTCATCCTCGGCGCGAAAGTCACGGAAGTCAAGGGCGACCGTGTCGTCTACGAAAAAGACGGACAGATCAGCGAAGAGCTGACCGACAAGGTCCTGCTTTCGATCGGACGCCGTGCGAATACCGACGGCATCGGTCTGGAAACGATCGGCGTGGAAACAAACCGCGGCGCCGTCGTGACCGATGAATTCATGAAGACGAACGTCCCGAACGTCTATGCGGTCGGCGATGTCAACGCCAAGATCATGCTGGCCCATGTGGCTTACCGTGAAGCGGATGTTGCCGTCAACACGATCTGCGGCATTCCGGACCGGATGCGCTATGATGCCGTTCCGAGCGTCATTTATACGCTGCCCGAGCTCAGCTCCGTCGGCGAAACGGAAGAATCCGCAAAGGCAAAAGGCCTTGACGTCAAGGTCGTACGCCTGCCGATGATCTACAGCGGACGCTATCTCGTTGAAAATCCCGGCGAAAACGGCTTCATGAAGCTCGTCTTCAACAAGAAATACGGCACCCTCATCGGCGCCCAGTTCCTCTGCAACTATTCTTCTGAATTCATTGCCACATGCGCAGCCTTCATCGAGATGGAATTCACGGCTGACGACATGAAGCAGGTCATCCTGCCTCATCCCACAGTCGCCGAAATCATCCGGGATGCCGCAAGTGCTTATTGATCCGGAAAATAGAACTTATAACGACAACAGAACCAGAATATGAACATTTTACAAGGAGGCAGTTATGTCTAAACAGTTGTTCATGGATCCGAAGGATCTCCGCGCACCGCGCACCATCACCTTTGATCCGGTCGAAGTCAACCAGTATCAGAAGACCGTCAAAGACGAGATCGGCAACATTCCGAACGAAGATCTTGTTCAGATCTACCGCGACATGTGCTATGTCCGCGAATTTGAAACAATGATCAACCTCATCAAGACGACCGGCGAATACCAGGGAACACCCTACAATCATCCGGGTCCCGCTCACCTCGGTATCGGTCAGGAAGCCGCTTATGTCGGTCAGGCTTACCTTCTGACAACAGACGACTTCTCTTTCGGTTCCCACCGCAGCCACGGCGAAATCATCGCCCGTGCCATGCGTGCCGTTGAGATCCTTCCGGAAGATGAGCTCCTTAATATCATGGAGACCTTTGACGGCGGCAAGATCTACAAGGTCGTCAAAGACACCAGCGATGACATCCGCGAAGTCGGCCGCAACTTTGTCATGTACGGCATGACAGCTGAGACCTTCGGACGTGAGAACGGCTTCAACCGCGGTCTCGGCGGCTCCATGCATGCGTTCTTCACCCCGTTCGGCGTATATCCGAACAACGCCATCGTCGGCGGCAGCGGCCCGATCGCACCGGGTGCTGCACTTTACAAACTCTCCAACAAGAAGCCCGGCATCGTTGTCTGCAACATCGGCGACGGCGCCTGCGCCTGCGGTCCTGTCTGGGAAGGCATGGTCTTCTCAACAATGGATCAGATCCGTATGCTCTGGGACGACGAGTTCACCGGCATGCCGATCGTCTTCAACATCTGGAACAACACCTACGGCATGGGCGGCCAGACAAACGGCGAGACCATGGGTATGCACGATCATGCCCGCATCGGCGTAGGCCTTGCTCCGAACCAGCTCCATGTTGAAAAGGTCGACGGTTACAACCCGCTGGCTGTCATCGACGCCTACAGAAGAAAGAAACCGGTCGCGAAGGAAGACGGCCCCGTCATGTTCGATATCGTAACCTATCGTTACAGCGGCCATTCACCGTCCGATTCCGGCACATACAGAACCAAAGAAGAGCTTGACGCCTGGCTGAAAGAAGATTCCATCGAAGCCTACGGCAAACAGCTGATCGAAGCCGGTCTTGCAACCGAAGAAGATCTTGAGAAGATCAAAGCCGGTGTTGTGGAAGATACACACCGCAACATGAAGCTGGCGATCGACGAGACCGTTTCCCCGCGTATCGACGTTCTTGGTTCCAAGCCGAATGCCATTGCTGATCTGATGTTCTCCAACCAGAAGATCCGCAGCATGGAAGAAGGCCGTGAAGCCGAAGTCCTCGTACCGTATGACGAGTCTCCGCGTGCGAAGATGCTTGCAAAGAAAGTCCGCTTCGGTCTGGACGAAAACGGCAATCCTGTCAGCAAGAACCGCGTCTACCAGATGCGTGACGCCATTGCAGAGCCGATCCTCAGAAAGTATTATGAAGATCCGACCCTCATCAGCTTCGGCGAAGATGTTCGTGACTGGGGCGGCGCATTCGCAGTCTACCGCGGATTCACCGAGACGATCCCGTATCACCGCCTGTTCAACTCCCCGATTGCTGAAGCAGCGATCATCGGCGCCGGTGTCGGCTATGCCATGAGCGGCGGCCGTGCTGTTGTCGAGCTGATGTATGCCGACTTCCTCGGACGTTCCGGCGACGAGCTGTTCAACCAGCTGTCCAAATGGCAGTCCATGAGCGCCGGCGTTCTGAAGATGCCTGTTGTCGTCCGTATGTCCGTCGGTTCCAAATACGGCGCACAGCATTCTCAGGACTGGTCCGCACTCTGTGCTCACATTCCGGGCCTGAAGGTCGTCTTCCCGGCCACACCGTACGATGCAAAGGGCATGATGCAGAGCGCTCTGAACGGCAGCGATCCGGTCATCTTCTTCGAAAGCCAGCGTACCTATGACTATGCAGAACTCTTCCATAAGGAAGGCGTTCCGGCAGAAGAATACGAGATCCCGATCGGCGAGCCGGATATCAAGCGCGAAGGCAGCGACGTCACGATCCTTTCGATCGGCGCCACGCTCTACCGTGTAACCAAGGCTGCTGACATCCTGCAGGAGAAATACGGTGTTTCCGCCGAGATCATCGACGCCCGCTCTCTCGTACCGTTCAACTACGAAAAAGTCATCGAGTCCGTCAAGAAGACCGGCCGTATCGTGGTTACCGGCGATGCCTGCGAACGCAACTCCTTCATGCGGAACCTTGCTTCCAACATCACCGAGCTCTGCTTCGATTATCTGGATGCTCCGCCTGTCGTTGTCGGTTCCAAAGACTGGATCACACCGGCACACGAGATCGAGGACTGCTTCTTCCCGCAGCCTGAATGGATCATCGACGCGATCCATGAACGCATCCTGCCGCTGGAAGGACATACCTGCACACATAACTGCACGGTTCTCGAACAGATCCGCGAAAACAAAGCAGGTGTCTGATACAGCTGACACTCTTATAAAGTAAAAAGCATCCCGCAGATACAAGGCTTTCGCAGCCGTGTCTGCGGGGTGTTTCTTATATCGCTTTGTATGTAATGAACTTGACTAATTCAACCTGACTGTTATAATACCAACTGTTGCAAGTTCAATAGTAGATTCTGCAAACCTTTTATCTGTTCCCGGAGAAGCGGATTATGCAATTTAAATATCTGTATACACTCATGAAATGTGCGCATAACAGCTGCCATCAGAAAATCAAAGAAGCCGGCATCTCGCATACGGAACATTTCATCTGCACTTATCTGTATTCCCACCCGGATTCTTCCCAGGACGACGTGGCTGCCGACCTGCAGATGGACAAGGCCACGATCGCCAGAGCCCTTCTTTCACTGGAAAGCAAGGGATACATCGAACGCTGCACCAATCCGAAGAACCGACGGAAGAATCTTATCAACATCAGTGACTTCGGACGGGAAACCACCGCAGAAATCATTGATGTTTATGATGCCTGGCTCGAAGATCTCTCCCGCGTTCTGAATCCGGAAGAAAAGGCACGTTTTGCAGAATACTGCCTCCGTCTTATGGAAGCGGCAAAAGAAAAAAATTCCGAGGAATAAAGACAGCAGAAACGACGTTGAAAACACGCTTCATGTCCGAAGAATCAGAGACGAAACAGTGAAGGAACAATCGGAAAAAGGCAGGATATCGTATGAAAAGCACGCAAATAGAAACTATGGAAAATAC
>JABUSX010000116.1 GCA_021442545.1 Eubacterium sp.
GATACGGTGGTTGTTCAGCCTGGGGTAATCAGCAACCAGAGTATCGGTTCTGTGATCTATGCCAAAAAGGATGCCGCAGCCAATATACAGACCGGGGACAAGCTTCTGGATATGGATACGGAATACGTGTATGTCAACGAGGTGATCTCGTATGATTCCATATCACAGACGGCGCAGGTTGCCGGAGGTGTATCTACAACGCTTCACGTTGCGGATATTTACAATCGCGTCCTTGTTGTGATCCCGTTTATCGGTTTTCTTATGATCGCAACGCAGTCTCTTCCGGGACTTATTCTGCTCGGACTGCTGCTCGGACTGATCATTCTTCTTTTTATCGCGTCTGCGGTTGTACGCAGGAGCGAAGAGGATGAGGATGAGGAAGATTTCTTCGGCGTAAAGAGAGATGACGAGGATGATTTCTATTCCTCTCTTGCGGAACGTAAAAATGCAGGAGAAAGTTTTGGGTCGGCCAGACAGGATGACAAAGAGGAGTATGTTCCTCAGGGAGATCTGTACGCGGGAGCGGCTGTCGCCAGTCTCTCGGGAACAGACCGGGACGAGGATCTTCGCGAACCTCGTGACGGAATCTGGGAACTGAACAAGGGATCGTCCGAAGAGGAGGCGCCTGTTGTCGGTAAGGAGGAGAAGCCTCTCGGAACGGGTGAACTTCCGGATGTGCAGACAGCACTGGAGGCTGCTCTTGAAAATCAGCAGCTGAACAGAGCCGAAAGACCGAAGGAACAAAGACCTGTGGTGCAGACGGCAGAGGAACTTCCCCCGCTGGATATACCGGCTATGCCGAATGAGAACGGCGAAATTGAACTGGCTATACCGGTTCACTCGAAAGAGGAGCTGCTTTCGAAAGCATATCAGGATGGTTTGAAGCCGACTGTTCATGAAGATGAGCAGAACGACGTCACCATGGTCGATTATTCAAAGTGTCTTTGAAACAGATTTACGGAAAGAAGAGGGACAGGCGGCGTGCCTGTCCCTTTTTTTTGCCGATAATGTTCATTTGCGTACAGGTCCGCAGGGTGGATCTGTACGCTTGCCGGCGGAAGGATATTACTGCTGCGGATGCAAACAGATCGTGTGATTTTTAATCAGTCAGATTCACAAAATTTTCGCCTCAAACTTTTCCATAATTTACAAATTTCCTCTTGCAATTCCTTTTTAATCGCGTTAAAATCATGTTTGCTGTGACATAGGAGCTATGAAACGTGAGATTGCAGCATCCATTTGCTGGTAACTCCGTGGAGCAAATGTCAAGTCCAGATACTGGCGAACGTCACTGTACCAAAAATGTCCACCGAAGGAAGTGGAAACAACGTGTGAGATCGAAAAGGACACACACGGGCAAGTGTACAGTCACCGACCGCCGTACAACATGTACGAATAAGGAGGCGACTTTTTTTATGACAAGTGTAATGAGAATCACCCTGAAAGCTTACGATCATCGTCTTGTAGACGCATCAGCCCAGAAGATCATCGAAACGGTGAAAAAGACAGGAGCTGTTGTCAGCGGACCGGTTCCCCTTCCCACAAAGAAGGAAATCGTGACTATTCTCCGGGCTGTCCACAAATATAAAGACTCCCGTGAGCAGTTCGAGCAGAGAACACATAAGCGTCTGATCGACATTATCACACCGACCCAGAAGACGGTTGATGCGCTTTCCCGTCTTGAGATGCCGGCCGGTGTCTATGTTGATATCAAGATGCGTCAGAGATAAAACTTACTATACATAAAGTATATGGTTAGTTTATAAGAGCCTCAGGGCTCCGCTGTAACTGGTACATGAGCCGTATGGCTCCGCTGTAGAAAGAAGGTAGAAAGTATGAACAAAGCGATTCTGGCAACCAAGATCGGTATGACGCAGATCTTTGATGAAGCCGGCCAGGTTATCCCGGTTACCGTGCTTCAGGCAGGACCCTGTGTCGTGACGCAGGTCAAGACCGAAGAAAACGACGGCTACAACGCTGTTCAGGTCGGATACATGGATATCCGCGAGAAGCTTGTAACCGAACCGGAAAAAGGTCATTTCAACAAAGCGGATGTTCCGTTTAAGAGATATCTGCGGGAATTCAGATTTGATAATGCATCTGAATATGAAGTGAAGCAGGAGATCAAGGCGGATATCTTTGCTGTCGGCGATCACATTGATGCCACTGCGGTCAGCAAAGGTAAAGGCTATCAGGGCGCCATCAAGCGTCACGGACAGTCCCGCGGACCGATGACACACGGTTCCAAGTATCACCGTCATGCCGGATCAAACGGTTCTGCATCGGATCCGAGCAGAGTCTTCAAAGGAAAGAAGATGCCCGGACAGATGGGTCACGTAAAAGTTACCGTTCAGAACCTTGAGATCGTTCGTGTGGACGCTGAGAACAACCTGCTGCTCGTAAAAGGTTCGGTTCCCGGACCGAAGAAGTCCCTGATCACGATCAAAGAGACTGTCAAGCAGGCGAAGTAACCCGGTCGGGAGAAGGAGGACACACAGATGGCTAAAGTATCTGTCTACAATATGGAAGGAAACGAAGTCGGCACGATCGAACTTTCGGATGCTGTCTTCGGAGTTGAAATCAAGGAAAATCTTGTTCATCAGGCTGTTATCAAACAGCTGGCTGACAGCCGTCAGGGCACGCAGAAGGCGAAGACCCGCGGCGAAGTCAGCGGAGGAGGACGCAAACCGTGGCGTCAGAAGGGCACAGGACATGCCCGCCAGGGTTCAACCCGCGCTCCGCAGTGGACAGGCGGCGGCACAGTCTTTGCTCCGGTTCCGAGAGATTATTCTTTCAAAATGAACCGCAAGGAGAGACAGGCTGCGTTGAAATCCGTTCTGACCGACAAGGTTCAGAACAACAAGTTCCTGGTCATGGATGAGCTTAAGTTTGACGAGCCGAAGACGAAATCCATGAAGAAGGTTCTGGAGGCATTGAAGGTAGAGGACGCGCTGCTGATCATTGGAAAAGACAGTGATCATGTTGTGAAGTCGGCACGCAATCTGGAAGAGATCGGAACAACAGCACCTGAATGCATCAACGTGTTTGATATGCTGAAGTACGATACGATTATTGCGACGAAGAGCAGCGTGGCATCCATCGAGGAGGTATATGCATAATGGCGAACATTCAGTATTATGACGTGATCATCCGTCCGGTTATCACCGAAAAAACGATGAATCAGATCAGCGAAAAAAAATACACCTTCTTTGTTCATACGGATGCCAACAAGGCGATGATCAAGGAAGCCGTTGAAAAAATGTTTGACGGTGTGAAGGTGAGCGCTGTCAATACGATGAACTACAAGGGAAAACCGAAGCGCCGCGGCAGAAATTTCGGAAAAACAGCCGATAAGAAAAAAGCGGTCGTGACCCTTACACCGGACAGCAAGGAAATCGTGCTCTTCGAAGGACTTTGATAAATTCCTTTACTGAACCGGAGAAGAAATGAAGGTGCAGAGAAAGGCAGAGAACAGAGCCGGATCAGCAAGACCTTCGTTCAGATTTCCGAAGACCGGCCGAAAGACCGGATTATGCACAGAGATGTGCGATACCAAACATCGAAAGGAGAAAGAACATCATGGGAATTAAGACCTATAATCCCTATACACCGTCAAGACGTCATATGACGGGTTCTGATTTCTCAGAGATCACCAAGAGCGTTCCCGAGAAGTCACTTACAGTTACATTAAAGAAAAATTCAGGCCGAAACAACCAGGGCAAGATCACGGTTCGTCATCAGGGCGGCGGAACACGCAGAAAATACCGCATTATCGATTTCAAACGGATCAAGGACGGCGTTCCGGCCACGGTAAAGGCGATCGAATACGATCCGAACCGCACCGCAAATATTGCACTGATCTGCTACGCAGACGGACAGAAAGCCTACATTCTGGCTCCTGAAGGACTGAAGGTCGGCATGCAGGTCATGAACGGACCGGAAGCGGAAATTCGTCCCGGCAACTGCCTTCCCATGGCAAATATTCCGGTTGGTACAATGCTTCACAACATTGAGCTGCACCCCGGAAAAGGCGGACAGATGGTTCGCTCCGCCGGCGTCGGTGCACAGCTGATGGCGAAAGAAGGAGGAAATGCAACCCTTCGTCTTCCCTCCGGCGAGATGAGAATGGTTCCGCTTTACTGCCGCGCAACGATCGGCATCATCGGAAACGGTGATCATAACCTGATCAACATCGGTAAAGCCGGCCGCAAACGCCACATGGGAATCCGTCCCACAGTCCGTGGTTCCGTTATGAACCCGAATGACCATCCGCACGGCGGCGGCGAAGGCAAAGCGCCTGTCGGACGTCCCGGCCCGAGCACACCGTGGGGCAAACCTGCGATGGGTCTGAAGACAAGAAAGAAGAACAAGCAGTCGAATAAGATGATCATTCGCAGAAGAAACGGCAAGACGCTGGGAAAATAAGGAGGATAGTCGATGTCTCGTTCATTAAAAAAAGGTCCGTTCGCGGATGCAAGTTTATTGAAAAAGATCGATGCAGCGAATGCATCGGATGACAAGACCGTGATCAAGACATGGTCACGTCGTTCCACGATCTTCCCGTCTTTTGTCGGACATACGATCGCGGTGCATGACGGCAGAAAGCACGTTCCGGTCTATATTACGGAAGATATGGTCGGACATAAACTCGGCGAGTTCGTGGCAACGCGTACCTATCGCGGCCACGGCAAAGATGAAAAGAAGAGCGGTTCAAGATAACGGAAGGAAGGAGGCAGTATCATGGCAAAAGGACATAGAAGCCAGATCAAACGTGAAAGAAACGAAAACAAAGACCTCAGACCTTCTGCGAAGCTTTCCTACGCAAGAATGTCTGTTCAGAAAGCGTGTTTTGTTCTTGATGCAATCAGAGGTAAAGACGCTGAAACAGCGCTGGGCATCCTGACATACAGCCCGCGTTACGCATCACGTGTTATCAAGAAGCTGCTTGAGTCAGCTGTTGCGAACGCAGAAAACAATAATAACAAGTCAAGAGGCGACCTCTATGTTGCAGAGTGCTTTGCCAACAAAGCACCGACAATGAAGCGGATCCGCCCCAGGGCACAGGGCAGGGCCTATCGTATCGAGAAACGCATGAGCCACATCACCGTGATCCTGGACGAGAAATAAGGAGGTCAGAATGGGACAGAAAGTGAATCCGCACGGTTTACGTGTTGGAGTAATCAAAGACTGGAATTCCAAATGGTATGCGGAAGCTGAGTTTGCCGAATATCTTGCGGAGGATCACAAGATCCGTACATTCCTGAAAAAGAGACTGTATACGGCCGGTATTTCCAATATCGATATCGAACGTGCCTCTGACCGTGTAAAGATCGTGATCTATACGCAGAAGCCCGGTATCGTAATCGGAAAAGGCGGTCAGGAGATCGAGAAGATCAAAAAGGATCTGAAGAAGTTCACAGACAAAAAACTGATCGTTGACATTAAGGAAATCAAGCGTCCGGATCGTGATGCCCAGCTTGTCGCCGAAAACATTGCTCTTCAGCTGGAAAATCGTATTTCTTTCCGCCGCGCTATGAAATCCGCTATGCAGCGTACAATGCGTGCCGGCGCCAAGGGAATCAAGACAACTGTTTCCGGTCGTATCGGCGGAGCAGAAATTGCGCGCAGCGAATCTTACAGTGAGGGAACGATCCCGCTTCAGACACTTCGTGCAGATATCGATTACGGATTTGCTGAAGCAAACACAACATTTGGTATCATTGGTAT
>JABUSX010000028.1 GCA_021442545.1 Eubacterium sp.
TCGAGAATTTCAAACATATTGTCCGCATACTGGCCGGTTGCCATATCGACGACATTCCAGCTGGAAGCTTCCGTAAGCTCGCAGACAAAATTGTCGGTCAGGACGAAGCGGATATAGTCTTTTACGCTTCCGACGTGAGCGGCTTTTGCAAGGATTTCCGGATGATGATCCTTGAACCAGGAAACGATCAGACTGACCTGGCCGGACCAGAGCAGCTTGCGGTTCTGCGGGAAAAGGCGGTCAAAGGTGCCGTCGGCATCCCATTTCTTCACATAATCCTTGGCGCGGGCATCGCTGCTCATGATGCCGTTCCATATGGGGTTTCCGTCCTTATCAACGAAGTAGGCACCGTTCCCCTGGCCCGTCATGCCGACGGCAAGGATCTCTTTTCCGTCGGTGATCCCGGCGCTGGAAATGGCATTTCTTACGGCGAGCAGAGTTTTCTCTCTTACCTCATCCATGCTGCGTTCCGTCATGCCGTGATCCGGACAGAGGACCTGCAGCTTTTCCGAGCCGACGGAAATCTCTTTTCCGGCCAGATCATATACAGCTGCCTTTACGACCGTACCGCCGATATCGATACCCATTAAATAAGACATAGAGAACCTCCTGAAGAAGATAGAATACAGGGATAGACATGTGAATACAGAAACCCTTCCGCAGACCGGACCGCCCGGATGACGGGATCCTTTTGATTCGGCGGTTCGTGTCCGTACTGCTTTCAGGTCATTTTCACATTATCATACTGCATCATAATCGTCAATTTAACGAGCAAAAATAGCTAAAAATAGATAAAAATGGAGAAAAATGATATAAAATGATTTGAAATGATATAGATACGAATAAATATGGTTCTTTTCTAAGCCTGTGGGGTTTGCGGATTTTCGGAACAAAGACGGAGATCGCTGTTTATCCCCTGTATAACAACAAAATCCCCTGTATAACAACAAAACCCCCTGTTTTTCACCTGACCGCAGCAGTCTGCGAAAGGCGGAAAACAGGGGGATCATCGAGTCGTACTGTTATCTGAATTTTCTGGAAAGCTCGTGGTTCACCCCGGAGAGTGCATCCTGCAGCTTAACATAGACATCGTTGTAGCATTCGTCATACAGCTTGTGTGCTTCTTCGTTGGGCTCATAGACTTTTACATTTCTGCGTACGGCATTCACGGCCTCGTATTCATCTTTGTAAATACCTGCACCAATGCCGGCAGTCATGGCGGCGCCCAGAGGCGTAGCTTCGTCTATTTCCGGAACCTCAAGACGGCAGCCGGTCACGTCGGCCTTATTCTGCACCCAGAAACTGTTGTTTACAGCTCCTCCTGTGGTGACGATGCGCTGCGGATTGCCCAGCTTGTATTTGTTGAAGGTATCCATCATCAGTCTGAACTGATAGTCGAGGCCTTCAAATACGCTGCGGATCATGTCCTGTTTCGTTACGGGGTTGTGCAGTCCCACGAACGCACCCATGGAATTCGGGTCGAAGTGAGGCGCACATGCCCCGGAAAAGTGGGGCAGGAACATGCAGCCGCTGCTGCCGGCGGAGGATTTTTCGCACGCATCGGAGATAAGAGACCAGATATTCTTACCCTGTGAGTCCGCGATGATGCGTTCTTCTCCGCAAAGCTGTTTCCGCATCCATTCCGTCATGTCACCGCTGATCGTGCTTCCGACGTAGCAGCATCTGTCCGGCGCCACGTGGCCCTCGAGATAATACCCGCTTCTGTACAGATCGTCCGTAATTTCCGTGCTGTCTGTTGAAAGCACGAGCATTTCCCAGGTTCCGGTTATATCAAGGAGCGTAGACGGATCGATCGCACCCGTCGCCAGGGCGGCACAGATATAATCGTGCCCTCCGAGGACGACCTTCGTTTTCGGCGAGAGACCTGTTTCTTCTGCGGTTTCCGGCAGTACGTTTCCCAGTATGCGTCCGGAACGATAAGCTTCCGGGAAAATGGAACGGGGAATACCTGCTTTTTCTATCAGATCATCGAACCAGCTGTGTGTCCTCTGATCAAACACAGAGGTAGTGGTTGCCATGGAATAGTCCGTAGCCCGTTCGCCGCAGAGTCTGAAGTTGACATAGTCTTCAATTAAAAGCCATTTGTCAGTCTTCTCCAGTACGTCCGGTCTGTTTTCCTTCATCCAGATCATGCGGTAGATGCTGTCGATGGCCTGAGGCGTTTTGCCCGTACGTTTAAACAGATACTCTGTGCCCATTCTCTGTGAGAATTCTTCAAACTGCGGAATGGTACGCGGACAATGCCAGGATATCATAGGATAAAGCGGCGCGCCGTCATTTCCGATCGGCAGGCCGTCCATTCCGAAACCTGTTACGGCCAGAGCCTTGATATCCTCTGCATTTTCAACAGCCGAAACTGCTTCGCGCACGGCAGCTGTTACGCTGTTCCATATCTGCTGGGGTTCCCATACGCACCAGGTAGGCTGCGATTTATTGTCATAAGTCAGCGGTGTCGGACGGGATCCCGAGGATACGGCATTTCCGAGCTCGTCATATACAATAGCTTTAATGCTTGTGGAACCTAAATCAATACCCATCAGGTAAGCCATAGTACAAACCCCCGTTTCCTTTGCTGGAAAGTATCGTATCTGAACCGAAAACAGCAGATCCGGTCATTAATAATTAATTTTCGGAATATCCACATCTTCCTGAACAACGCTCAGACCGTACATTCTGCTGAAGTTCAGGAGATCTCTGCGGTAGTCGCCGTAGAATGTGACCTTATGCCAGCTGAATATATCGGAATCCCAGTTGTCAAGCAGACGCTGGGCATCTGTTACCTCGGCGGCAAGCTTTGTACGGCATCCCTTTTCTTCGGTGACGTTTCCGACGGCCTTGCCGGTATGCAGAGCCATGGCGTGGTTTGCAATATCGATCTTGACGGTCGTCACGGTTTCGTTGACCGGCATGATCGACTGAATGGACGTGCTGTTGTGGTCTTCCGCATGGCTGCGCAGGAAATACGGCTGTTTCGGGCTGTTGTCGCCATACCAGCGGGTAGCGGCGGCACAGTGGGCATAGATGATCTGATTGCTGGCGGTATCGATAACCGGGTCAGATACAAACGAAGCCTGTCCGGTCATGAACTTAACGAGAAGCTGGGTGAGAGTGGAATCGATATCCGACTCGCATGTTCCGATCAGACCTTCGTCAAGCATCTTGGAATGGCTCATGCACGGATATACGGAAAGCTCTGTCGTGTAGAACATCATGATGCAGTCAACGCTGACGGCATCCGCCTGTTCTTCATCCACGCATTTTTTGAGACCGAGATACATCTTTGCAGACTGGACAACATCATCTCTGGAGGGCTCGACAACCTTCTCCGCACCTTTGATCCATTCATCGGCAAGCTTCTCAGCCTCGTCCAGAGGTGCCTCGTCAAGCAGCTTTTCAAGATCGGCTTTTGTTTTCAGAACAACTTCCACGCCGAAATTCTTTTTGAGTTTGTCCAGTTTATCCTTCAGGCCGTCCGGACCTGCAAGATAACGTTTCCACGTGCTTCCCGTGCCGAGTGCCTCTTTAAGGAACGCTTCCGTCTTGTCGGAAAGAGGCTCAAAGTTCTTGAACAGAACGATCTTCGCGTTTTCAAGCTGTTTTTTCACATGGATAAGACGAACGGCTCTGACAACATCATTGAAATCGGAAGAGGCCACTACGGCGATCGGAAGATTGTCCTTTTTAATTCTGGTGTTAAACCGGATCAGGTCGCCGGAACCGGCATAAAGTTCATCAACGATGACGCCGGGCTGTCCGAGTTTCAGAAACTCGTTTGCCACACCGACACCATGGGTCGCATTGAAAAGTACAACACCGTCGTATTCATTATTATCCGCAAAGCCGGCGATGGCTTCGTCGGGGCTGGTGTAAAATGCCACCGTAAAATCACAGTTCGGGAGACTCTCTGAAAGCTGGCGTTCATACCGTTCCATCAGCCCCTCGTGGTCAAAGTCAATATGCGGCCATCCGGGATATCCCTTTTTTCTGCTGCAGCATACAAGTTTGATCTTACTGCGAACTTCTTTTGCTTTACTCATGATAAGTCCTCCTGAAATTCAATTTATAGAGTAATTAGATTCAGATTCTGAAGAACCGGCAGGAATTACGAAATAATAATACGTAAAGCCCCGGAAAAGAATCCGGTTTTCAAAACAATGTACTCAAACAAAAATGTTTCCTGAAAAAGGAGTATCTCCCGTAAGGGGAAACACTCCTGTGAGATTTAAAACCATATCCGGCCGGATTATTTCTGACCGACCCGTTTAAAGATTTCGGCACATTCGTCGTTCTGCTCTTTGGTAAGCAGAGCCGGTTCTTTAACGGCGGCAGCGGCCAGATAAGTCTGCGCGGAAATTTCCAGGTAAACGGCTGCATAAAGAGCCTGATGCAGATCTTCGCCGACGGCGATGACGCCGTGGTGTTTCAGGATAACGGCAAGGCGTTCGCCGATGTAGTCAACGGTAAGTTCGCCCATGGAAAGGTTTCCCGGAGGTGCATAAGGAGCAACATTAACGGCACCGAGAGTCGTGTTTGCCAGCGTCGTAAGGCAGGCAGGAAGTTCATCCGAGATCAGACCGACAGCGGTGGCATAGGGCTGATGTGTATGAAGGATCGCGTTTACGTTCGGCATGTTGTCATAGATATGGAACAGGGCCGGCGTATCGACAGATGTTCTGCGGGTACCTTCGATGATGTTTTTGTCCTTGTCGAAGACAATGAAATCATCGGTGGTCATGTCCTCGTAGTTCATGCCGGAGGCGGTGATGATGATGTCTCCGTTCGGCATACGGACACTGACGTTTCCGCCTGCAAGCGTGATCAGGTTGTTCCGCTTCATTTCGAGAGCCGCATCGAGCATCTCCTGTTTTATTGCTTCATACATAGTTAGCTGCTCCTTTCGCAATAACTGTTTTATAAGAACCGATTAATAAAGAACCTTTCTGTGGTAATCGTCTGCAGGATCAATGGAGGAATCTTTCAAAAATTCCACGTACGTGGTTTTTATACGTGATTTTCATATGTAGTCTTCGTACGTGGTTTTCGTACGTGGTTTTCATATGTGGTTTTTATACGTGGTTTTCGTGTGCGGTTTTACGAAACGGGTTTATAAGAGTTTGTGTAATGCTGTTTTATGAACTTAAGAGATTCCGCGGCCGTTTCGTAAGCTCTGCCGTCGTTCTGATCCCAGAATTCCAGCGTCATCGGCCCGTGGAAGTTCATTTCGCCCAGTGTTTTGAAAAACAGCGGGAAATCCACTTCACCGGCCCCGAAGGCAATGTCGCGGACGACGCCGACGACAGTATCTTTTACATGTGTTGCAACGATGTGGTCGGCGGCGAGACGATACTGCCGGCAGGCTTCTTCGTTGCCCATCCCGGTCGCGTAGAGATTCGCGATATCCGGGTAGATCTTCAGCCACGGAGAATTGACGGCTTCCACGATCCGGATGCCCTTTTCCAGGTTATCCATGGTGACCGTGTCGCAGTTTTCCATCGCGAGCATGACGCCGCAGGATGCGGCTTCTTCTGACAGTATGCCGAGATTCTCAATAAAAAGCGAATAGGTATCTTCGTTGATCTCTCCGAAATACTCATCATAAGCCATGAGCTGGACGATCTGGAGACCGATGTCTGCGGCAAAATGGATGGAGTCAATGGAAAGCTCCATGCCGCGTCCCGAAATTGCGGGATCGAGACTGCCG
>JABUSX010000042.1 GCA_021442545.1 Eubacterium sp.
CCGAAGGACCAGTGTGATTTCTTAGCCATGAAGTCTTTGTTTTCAACGATATAGGCTGCTGCCTCGGAGCTCTCGTTTTCAAGAGCGGCAACCAGCTTATCCGTTGCCGGACGGTTCAGGATACCGTCTGTCATCGTATCGATCCAGTTCTGGCAGAGAGCCTTCAGTTCATCGGAAGCACCTGCCTTGACTTCCTCGACCTTTGCAAGCAGCTCGGTACGCTGTGCCTTCTGTGCCAGAAGCATGCCGTATCCGTATTCAGCCGCATCTTCAAACAGAGAGTTGGACCATGCCGGGCCTCTTCCGTTCTGATCAACGGTATACGGTGTGGACGGTGAGGAGTTGCCCCAGATCGAGGTACATCCGGTCGCATTGCCGATGTACATACGCTCGCCGACGAGCTGGGTGATCAGCTTGACATACGGTGTCTCGCCGCAGCCTGCGCAGGCGCCCGAGAACTCAAGGAGCGGCTGTTTGAACTGGCTGCCCTTGACGGTCGTCGGTTTGAACTTATCAATAACATCCTGCTTGACCGGCAGTTTAACCGCATAATCGAAACCGGCCTGCTGATCGAGTGTCTGAGCCAGCGGAGCCATCGTAAGAGCTTTTGCACCCTTCTTGCCCGGGCAGACTTCTGAGCAGGAACCGCAGCCTGTGCAGTCGAGCGAAGAAATCTGAATACTGAACTTATAATCACTCATCTGCATCATCGGCAGGGACTTGAAGCCGGCCGGAGCCGCAGCCTCTTCATCCGCAGTCAGAGCAAAGGCACGGACTGCCGCATGCGGGCAGACATAAGAGCAGCGGTTGCACTGGATACAGTTTTCCGTATTCCAGACAGGTACATTGACCGCAATGCCGCGTTTCTCATAAGCAGATGTGCCGGAGGGCGTTGTGCCGTCGACATAAGGCATACACGCCGAAACGGGCAGGTTATTGCCTTCCTGTGCGTTGACGGCAGCCTGAATGTTGTTGACAAAGGCAACCGCATCTTCACGTCCTTCTGCTGCATGTGCAACAACAAGTCCTTCGTCTTCCGCATCCTTCCAGCTTTCCGGAATCTCGACTTTCACAGCCTGGTTGGCACCGGCTTCGATCGCAGCCCAGTTCTTCTGGACGATATCATCGCCCTTGCGGCCGTAAGTAGCCTTCGCGGCAGCCTTCATATGGCCGATCGCTTCTTCTTCCGGAATGATATTGGCCAGCTTGAAGAAGGCAGACTGCAGGATGGTATTGATCCTTGTCGGGCCCATGCCGGTCTCGATACCGATCTTCACGCCGTCGATCGTGTAGAATTTGATATCATGCTTTGCAATAAAGGATTTGACCTGTCCCGGAATGTTCTCTTCCAGTTCTTCCGGTCCCCAGGAGCAGTTCAGAAGGAAGGTGCCGCCGTCGACCAGTTCCTGAACCATGTTGTACTTACGGATGTAAGACGGATTGTGGCAGGCAACGAAATCTGCCTTGTGGATCAGATAGGTCGATTTGATCGGCTTGTTTCCGAAACGCAGATGAGACATGGTCACGCCGCCGGATTTCTTGGAGTCATAATCGAAATAGGCCTGTGCATACATGTCGGTATTATCGCCGATGATCTTAATGGAGTTCTTGTTTGCACCGACCGTGCCGTCCGCACCAAGTCCCCAGAATTTGCAGTTGATCGTGCCTTCCGGTGTCGTGACCAGACGATCGCCGACCGGAAGAGAAAGATTCGTAACATCATCGATGATGTCGATGGTGAAATGCTTCTTTTCGGTATTGTCATACACAGCCACGATCTGATTCGGCTCGGTGTCTTTGGAGCCCAGTCCGTAACGGCCGCCGAAGACCGGGATCTGATCGAACTTCGTGCCGCGCAGCGCTTCGACAACGTCCAGATACAGCGGCTCGCCGATGGAGCCCGGCTCTTTTGTACGGTCGAGAACGGAGATCTGCTTTACGGAATCCGGGATCGCTGCAAGGAAAGCTTCCGTGCTGAACGGACGATACAGACGAACCTTGATCAGACCGACTTTGCGTCCCTGCTCTGCAAGGTAATCGATCGTCTCTTCGATCGTCTCGTTGACGGAACCCATGGCGATGATGACATGCTCGGCATCCGGTGCGCCATAGTAATTAAAGAGCTTGTAATCCGTACCGATCTTCTCGTTGACTTCATCCATGTATTTCTGGACAATAGCCGGAAGTTCATCGTAGAACTTATTGCAGGCTTCACGTGTCTGGAAGAAGATGTCCGGGTTCTGTGCCGAGCCTCTCTCAACCGGATGTTCCGGATTCAGAGCATTGCGGCGGAACGCATTAAGAGCTTTCATGTCCAGCATGCTGCGGAGATCTTCGTAATCCCATACTTCGATCTTCTGAAGCTCATGAGAGGTACGGAAACCGTCGAAGAAATTGATAAACGGGGTCTTTCCCGTTAAAGCTGCCGCATGTGCGACAGGAGTCAGGTCCATGACTTCCTGTACGGAAGATTCGCAGAGAAGTGCGGCACCGGTCTGACGGCACGCATATACGTCGGAATGATCACCGAAAATGTTCAGAGCATGTGTTGCAACACAGCGTGCGGAAACGTTGAAAACGCCGGGAAGCTGTTCGCCCGCAACTTTGTAGATGTTCGGGATCATCAGCAGAAGTCCCTGGGAAGCGGTATATGTTGTTGTCATAGCACCGGCGGAAAGAGCACCATGCACGGCGCCGGCCGCACCGGCTTCGGACTGCATCTCTGTGATCTGGACTTCCTGACCGAACAGATTCTTTCTGCCCTGGGTCGCCCATTCATCGGTGTGCTCTGCCATCGGGGATGACGGTGTGATCGGATAGATTGCCGCTACTTCGGTAAATGCATAGGAAGCATGTGCCGCAGCGGTGTTGCCATCCATGGTTTTCATTTTTCTGGCCATTCTGTTTCCTCCTGAAATATTAAAAAACAATAGAACTTTGAACGTGGTGATCTTACATGTTTCAAATTCACATACGGGCATATATTAACATAGAAAGGCGGGGATGTCACCCATCCCCGCCCGGTTTTCGGTTTTTTTATAAGCCCTCCGGCATTCACTTTTCATTGCTGAAATCAGTTATCCGACGGCAGCTCCGCAATCAGCAGACAGTTCGGCATCTTCACATTCACCGGTTTTCCCTTCATGATGATGATGCCCTTTTCATAGTCCACGGTAAAGGACGTGATCGTGTTGCTTTCATTATTCACGCAGGCCAGCATTTTTCCGCCCGGATACAGGGTGATATCTTTCGGATATTCTCCGCTGATCGGAAGCGCAAAACGCTTTGTCAGAAGACCGGTTTCCTGATCGACATCAAACATAGATACCGTATCTTCACCCGCCGTAGAAGCAAAGACGTGTTTTCCGTCTTCCGAAACGCAGAGACTGAAGGAAACATCATGGAGCTCATCCGTATCCTTCGAACTGACCACGACCGTCTGAAGTTTTTCGAAAACCGGCACGTCTCCGGATCCGTCGTAAGAGAAAACGACAATACAGTTCATCAGGCTGCAAAGCACATAGGCAAAACGTCCGTCCGGAGAAAAACAGATCTCGCGCGGTCCGGATTCCCTCTTAAACCGCACGATATCGACAAGCGCCAGCTTGTCGGATTTGGTGATCTTATAGATCTTGATCTGGTCGATGCCGTTGTCGACCGCACAGATGTATTTATCATCCGGCGTCATCTGCACGCAGCTGACACGAGGATGGAAGTTCCGCTCTCCGACCGTACCGAGAGCCTTGTGATATACGCCGTCCAGCACACCGCCGAGCCAGCCGTCCTCCAGGACCCGGACCAGCGTTACCTTGCCGTCATGGAAGCCGGCAACCGCCATATATCTGCCGCTCTTGTCAACCGTTATATAGGAGCCGCGCATTCCGTCCAGACCGATCCGGTTCAGTTCCTCCAGATCCCCGTTTTCTTTAACCGCGAATGCGACAAGCCCTTCGTTAGCTGCCGCGTAAAGAAATTTTCCGTCCGACGAATGATGCAGATAAGTAGCATTCTGTGACGGAACAGAACCACGTTTCGTCAGGATACCCTCTTCCACATCCACATCAAAAATATGGATCGCATCTTCTCCGCTGCCCGTATAGGCGCCTGCATAGGCTGCATACTTTCTGCTCATACTCTTCCTCCTGATAAACAACCGTCAGATCCGGCAAATGCTGTGCACTGCCAAAGTATGTTATCCGTGTATATTTAACTGTTTCCTTAATGATACCATGAAATACCCCTTTGCGTACTTCTCTTTCATGGATTTTCGGCAATATTCTTTAGCTTATCAGTACGTCTTGACAGGCAGACGGAAACGGAAATCACGATCCCTTCTGTACAGAATTCCCAGCTCATCAAGCTGCCGCAGGTACGCATTCATATAAGCAGCCCCGTCAAACCCAAAACTGAAATCAAAGCCGAAATTCTCTCCAACCGCCGTTACTTCAAGAAGAATGCAGTCATAACCGGCATGAAGAAGGTGCATGGCCCGGATATATTGTTCGATCTCACCGAATTTACACTGGCCTATGTAAGTGCATAACGGGTATCCTGTCCGAAGAGGACCGGCATCCCTATACAGTTTTCTTTTCTCTTCCAGCGTATTCAGTTCCATCGCCTGCCGGCAGCGTTCCTGATCCGCCCGGAAGAGTTTGATCAGCTGATCCGGATCCGTCCTGGCAATGACCTGTCCCCGCATCGCTGTCTGCTGCCTGTCAAACGGCATTTTCTTTATTTTTTCATTGTAAAACAGAGGTACGCGCGTAAACGAATTCTGATGTGTCTCCGTCATGCCGATCGCTGCCCTGTATTCTGCCGGCATCAGACAGACGAGGTTGTTTTCATGCTCCGGATGAACCTCTTCGACCGCCCTTAAAAGCAGCAGCGCAGCCATGGAAGCCGGACTGGAATCACCGGATTTTGCCGTTTCCAGAAAGCTCCTCTGATTGACCAGAAGCGTATGCACGCAGCAGATCCCCGGTTCACCCGTCCCGGTCTCCGGAAGCCGGTACCAGGGAAGATGCTGTCTCAGATCCGGCAGTACCGAGGGAGGCAGTTCTCTTACATACGGAGACTCATATTCCTCAGGATCAATCGGAACCGCCATGGTTTTAACACCGGGACAGTCAAAATCCCGGTTGTATTTAAATCTGCAATAGTAGTACAGGATCGAATAGATCGTATCGAGACCGCCCCGGCCGTCCACCAGTGCATGATCATAATTGATACGTATCTCATCATCCTTGCAGGTGAATGTCATCAGATGGAAATTGGAAGCCTCTTCTCCGAGAGGTGTGAACTCCCCGTCATCCGTCACGACAAACGGTCTCTCGTTCGGAACCAGAACATATGCCTCATCCCGGATTTCCGGCTTCACACAAAGATACGGGTAACGCTCCATCGCCGTATCCACAGCTCTCTGAAGGATATCCCTTTCGACCCTCTCCGTCATCCGGATGTTCATGCTCAGCAGTCCATACGTTGTACCCGTATTCGTGTAGAAAAACATATTTCCGCTCGTCGTTTTCAAAACCTTTTTTTCCATATGGACACTCTCCGCACAAAAATTAAACAGTATAAAAGTTATTATAGTATAGTATGATACAAGGGTCAAAAGCTCCTGAACGGGATGCTCGCATACCGATTCAGGAGTTTGGGACCCGAACAAACATGAGAATGCAGCCATTTTTCGAAGAAAAATGTGCGGAATTC
>JABUSX010000204.1 GCA_021442545.1 Eubacterium sp.
TCCGGTCCGAGGTCGATGATGTAGTCCGCCGTTTTGATCACTTCCAGATTATGTTCGATCACGATCACCGTATTGCCGCCTTCAGCCAGACGCCGCAGAATCGTGATCAGCTTGTCCACATCCGCGAAATGCAGTCCCGTCGTCGGCTCATCCAGAATATAGACCGTGCGCCCTGTTCCACGTTTGGAAAGCTCCGTCGCCAGTTTGACACGCTGAGCTTCTCCCCCGGAAAGCTCCGTGGACGGCTGCCCCAGCCGTATATAGGAAAGCCCGACATCATACAGCGTCTGAATCTTCCTGCGTATCGACGGAACCGGAGAGAAGAATTCCAGAGCCTCTTCCACCGTCATATTCAGCACGTCGTAGATCGTCTTTCCCTTGTAACGGACCTCCAGGGTCTCGCGGTTGTAGCGCTTCCCGCCGCACACCTCGCAGGGCACGTAGATATCCGGAAGGAAATGCATCTCGATCTTTATAATACCATCTCCGGCACAGGCTTCACAACGGCCGCCTTTCACATTAAAGCTGAAGCGGCCTTTTTTATAACCGCGTGCCTTCGCATCCGGCGTAGCCGCAAACAGATCCCGGATCATATCAAACACGCCTGTATAGGTAGCCGGGTTTGAACGCGGCGTCCGCCCGATCGGAGACTGGTCGATCGCGATGACCTTGTCGAGCTGTTCCTCTCCGTCGATCCGCTCATGTTTTCCGGGTATCACGACGGCCCGGTTCAGATCCCGCTGCAGACGTTTGTATACGATTTCATTGACAAGTGAGCTTTTCCCCGATCCGGAAACGCCCGTCACACAGGTCATCACACCGAGCGGAAAACGAACCGTGATATTCTTCAGATTGTGTTCTTCCGCGCCGATGACCGTCAGATAGCCCGAGGGCTCCCGCCGTTTTTCCGGCATCACGATCTTCCGTCTGCCCGAAAGATAATCCCCCGTCACGGAATTCCGGTTGTTCAGAATATCCTTCAACGTTCCGCTTGCCACGACTTCACCGCCGTGCGTGCCGGCGCCGGGTCCGATATCCGCAATGAAATCCGCCGCCCGTATTGTTTCTTCATCGTGTTCCACGACGATGACCGTGTTGCCGAGATCCCGCAGATGCTGCAGCGTTGCAAGCAGCTTTCCGTTATCCCTCTGGTGAAGGCCGATGCTCGGCTCGTCCAGAATATAGGCAACGCCGACAAGCCCGGACCCGATCTGTGTCGCAAGGCGGATCCTCTGTGCCTCTCCTCCGGAAAGCGTTCCTGTGGAACGGGCCAGTGTCAGGTAGTCCAGTCCGACTTCCATCAGGAAGTTCACACGTGCGGCAATTTCTTTTAAAACCTGCCTGCCGATCAGTTCCTGATGGGCACTCAGTTTCAGATCCTTCAGAAAACCGGTCAGATTCCCGACCGACATCGTCGTGATCTCATAGATATTCTTATCCGCTACGGTCACGGCCAGGGCAAAAGGCTTCAGCCTCTGTCCGCCGCAGTCCGGGCAGGGAGAAATGTGCATGAATTTCTCATATTCCTGCTTCATGGTCTCCGAAAAGGTTTCCCGGTATTTCCGTTCGGTGTTGCGGATCAGGCCCTCGAAGGCCACGTCGTACACACCGACGCCCCGCTGTCCCTTGTATCGGACTTTTACTTCCTCGCCTCCCGTTCCGTTGATCAGGATATCACGGATCTTTTCGGGATAATCTTTGAACGGTGTATCCAGGCGAAAGCCGTAACGTTCCGCCAGAGCCTCCAGCATGCAGCGTGTAAAGCTTCCCTTCTGGGTGCAGGACTGCCACCCGCTCACCGCGATCGCGCCCTCATCGATCGAAAGAGAGGTGTTCGGAATCATCAGTTCTTCCGCAAATTCCATTTTAAATCCGAGACCTGCACAGGATGGGCAGGCGCCGAACGGATTGTTGAAGGAAAAGCTGCGCGGTTCGATCTCTTCCGCGGCGATCCCGCAGTCCGGACAGGAAAAATTCTGGCTGAAACGCAGCAGATTTCCGTCCATGGTATCTGCGACCAGAAGTCCGTTCGTCAGTTTCAGTACCGTCTCGACCGAATCCGTCATGCGCTGTTCGATGCCCGGACGGATCACAAGCCGGTCCACGATGATCTCGATGTTATGCTTGATGTTCTTATCCAGTTCGAGTTCTTCCGAAAGATCGTAGCGGCTGCCGTCCACCATCACTCTGACATAGCCGGCACGTCTTGCCGAATCCAGCACCTTCTCGTGGCGCCCCTTTCTGCCGCGGACGACGGGTGCCAGCAGCTGGACGCGCGTTCCTTCGGGAAGCAGCATCAGGCTGTCGACCATCTGATCCACGGTCTGCCGGCTGATCTCTCTGCCGCAGTTCGGGCAGTGCGGGATCCCGATCCGTGCATAAAGCAGACGGAAGTAGTCATAGATCTCCGTTACGGTTCCGACCGTGGAACGCGGATTCCGGTTCGTGGATTTCTGATCGATCGAAATGGCAGGCGGCAGACCTTCAATGCTTTCCACATCCGGCTTTTCCATCTGTCCGAGAAACTGCCGGGCATAAGAAGAGAGGCTCTCCATGTAACGGCGCTGCCCCTCTGCATAGATGGTATCAAATGCAAGTGAACTCTTACCCGAGCCGGAAAGCCCCGTCAGCACGACCAGCTTATCCCTCGGAATGTCGAGATCAATATTTTTCAGATTGTTTTCGGCCGCTCCCCGTATGCGGATGAACGGCGCCGGTTTTTTTTCTGCCATGCGTCAGTGTATTTGAAAATCAATATCTTCAGAATTTGTCCGGCCGCCTGCTGTAAGCGTATGAACGGCGCCGGTTTTTTTCTGCCACGCGTCAATATATATATATCAATATGCTCAGAATGTAATAGACCGCCTGCTGTAAGCGTATGAACATAGCCTGCTTTTTGCCAGACTCCGCTGCTGCTTATAAAAAATCCGCCAGGATATAGTTGGAAACCGATACGCCCTGCGGCGTGAAAAAGACTCTGCCGTCCTCCCGTGCCATCATGCCGCGGGACACATATTTTTCGATCAGGGAACCAAAGACACCGTTCAGAGAACGGCCGAACCTTCTCTGAAATTCTTCTTCTTCAACACCCCGCGTCATCCGGAGTCCGAGGATCATGAATTCGGCTTCCAGATCCTTCTTTTTCAGAAACTGCAGTCCTGTGTGTTCGAAAACGCCGTTTCCGTATACCAGCATTCGCTCCGTATTCGTGTAGCGGACCATGCACATATCCCGAAGGGGTTCCTCTGTATCCCTCGTATCATCTGGTCTTTCATATGAATCCGGCTGTTCTGCCGGGCCGTTTCCCGCAGCACAATAACGGAACATGTCTGCTTCATTTCCCGAAGAAAAACTGCCGCACGGTTCCTCTCCGCTTTCCATACCATATGAACCGAACATACTGTTTCCGCCTTCCGGGCAGAAGGCATCGTACTGTTCCTCCGCTTCCGAAGCATACGACTGCATACGCATCATGTTTTCCTGCCAGAGTTCTTCTTCTCTCTTTTCAGGTGCCGCTCCCGCAAGATCCTTCGGCAGAAAACTTGCCGCTCCCAGTCCGAAGCCGACATAGGGAACGCCGGTCCAGTAGCCGACATTATGCCTGCATGCAAAGCCCTCTCTTGCATAGTTGGAGATCTCATACTGCATGTAGCCGGCTTCTCTCAGGATCTCGCCGGTACGTGCATACATACGGCGTTCCGTTTCTTCATCCGGAAGAGGCGGAAGATACAGCTCATCCGAACCGGCATCCTGCGCTGCTGCCGAAACCATCATTCCTTCCGGAGACTTGCTTTCTTCCGGAGACTTACTTCCCTTCGGATCTGTTTTTTTCTTCAGATCCAGGTTTTCTTCCGGATTCTTGTTTTCCTTCGAACACCTGTCCTGTTCCCGCTTTTCTTCATAAAGCTCATAAAGGGGAGTTCCCTCTTCCAGGATCAGACTGTAGGCGGATATATGTTCCGGACCCAGAGAAACCGCCTGCCGCAGGGAGTCCTCCCAGCTTTCAGGACTCTGTCCCGGAAGCCCGCTCATCAGATCCAGATTGATATTTTCGAAGCCGGCTTCTCTTGCCATCCGAAAGCTGACGGCAATATCTTCTTTCGTATGAATCCGCCCGAGCAGACGCAGCTCCTCATCCTGAAAGGACTGACAGCCGAAGCTGATCCGGTTGATTCCGAAAGAGCGATAGGCTCGAAGGCTTTCCGGATCGACCGTTCCCGGATTGGCTTCGATCGTGATCTCCGCCCCTTCCTCGACCGTATAGCAGGAACGCAGCACATTCAGGATTTCCCCGATCAGGAAGGCCGGAAGCACGGAAGGAGTCCCTCCTCCGATGAATACGGTCGAAACCGGCAGATCAAGCCACGTCTGCCGCATCTCGCTCTTCAGCGCTTCCACATACCGTTTTTTTTCTTCTTCTCCCGCAGGGAAGCTCAGAAAATCACAGTACCGGCACTTCCGTTCACAGAAGGGTATATGAATATATACTTCCATTGAATCTGTATTTTTTCTCATGCTGCGTATATGCCTTCCGTACACCGGTTTTCGTTTTCACCCGATTAAATCTGTCCTTTTCACACACCGGTTTTCATGTTCACCCGGAATGGATATTCATTTCGACACACCGGCTTCAGTTTTCATCCAGCTTAAGCACATTGAGGAAGGCTTTCTGCGGGATCTCCACGCTGCCGACCTGGCGCATCCTCTTCTTTCCTTCCTTCTGCTTTTCCAGAAGTTTCTTCTTACGCGTAATATCTCCGCCGTAACACTTGGCCAGAACATCCTTCCGCAGCGCTTTCACCGTTTCGCGGGCAATGATCTTGGAACCGACCGCTGCCTGGATCGGAATATCGAAAAGCTGACGCGGAATTTCCTGTTTGAGTTTTTCGCACATTCTCCGGCCGCGGTCATAGGCCGATCCCTGGAAGACGATGAAGGAAAGGGCATCGATCTGCTCATGGTTGACCAGGATATCCAGCTTGGTCAGCTCGCTCCGGCGATAGCCGATGAGGTCATAATCCAGTGATGCATATCCGCGGGATCTCGATTTCAATGCATCAAAGAAATCGTAGATGATCTCGTTCAGAGGCAGCTGATACTTCAGCACGGCACGGCTTTGTTCCATATATTCCATGCCCTGATATTCCCCGCGGCGCTCCTCGCAGAGCTGCATGATCGAGCCGACAAATTCGGTCGTCACCATGATCTCCGCCTCGACCATCGGTTCTTCCATATATTCGATTTCTGCGGGATCCGGCAGATTCGAAGGATTCGTCAGTTCGATGATCTCGCCGTTTGTCTTGTGGACTTTATAGATAACGCTCGGCGCCGTCGTGACGAGGTCGAGGTTGTATTCTCTTTCCAGACGCTCCTGAATGATCTCCAGATGAAGCAGGCCGAGGAAGCCGCAGCGAAAACCGAAGCCGAGAGCCGCGGACGTTTCCGGCTCGAAAAACAGGGAAGCATCATTGAGGCTGAGCTTTTCAAGGGCATCGCGCAGATCCGGATAACGGGCACTGTCGGCCGGATAGAGGCCGCAGTAGACCATGGACAGAACTTTTTTGTAGCCCGGCAAAGGCTCCGCACAGGGGCGGTCCGCCAGTGTCACCGTATCACCGACCTGCGTGGTGGAAACGTTCTTAATGCTGGCCGTGATATAACCGACCATGCCGGCTTCAAGCTGATCGCACGGAATCATCTGACCGGC
>JABUSX010000349.1 GCA_021442545.1 Eubacterium sp.
TTTTCTTATCTGAATCTGGGCTATCAGCCTGAAAAGGAACTGGGTCCGGGAGAAGTGGATCTGCTGACACCGGAAGGCGTCGAGGTTCTGATCCAGCCCGGCAAGAAGATGCGGATCTGTACCTTCCTGTGGATCTACTACGGCTTTACGGCATCCTCATATGAAGGACTGAGCGTGGAAGCGGTCCGTTACGGCTGCGGAGACCGTATGGCCAGACGTGACATGAAGCGCGGCGACATCCATCCGGATCTGGTTGCCGGCGTGCCGGATTCCGGCGTGGCGCATGCCATTGGCTATTCGCAGACCTCCGGCGTTCCGTATGCACGTCCGTTTGTGAAATACACACCGACCTGGCCGCGGTCGTTCATGCCGCCTTTCCAGAACCGCCGGGATCTGATCGCAAAGATGAAGCTTCTTCCGATCGATCAGATGATCGCGGGAAAGAGCATACTGCTGATCGATGATTCGATCGTGCGCGGCACGCAGCTCAGGGAATCGGCGGATTATCTGTTTGACCACGGAGCGAAGGAGCTCCACGTAAGACCGGCCTGTCCGCCGCTGCTGTTCGGATGCCGCTACCTGAGTTTTTCCAGGTCTACTTCCGATAACGAGCTGATCGCCAGACGGAAGATCGCTCTGCTTGAAGGAAAAAAGGATGTGGACAGGAAGACACTGGATTCCTATATCAATCCGGATTCGGATCCGTATCATGCCATGCTGGAAGAGATCCGCAAGGAAATGCACTTTACGACCCTTCATTATCACAGACTTGACGACATGATCGACGCGCTTGATATCGATCCGGAATGTCTGTGCACCTATTGCTGGAACGGGAGAGAGTGATCTTTCCCGGATCATAAATGTCGGAGCAGAAGAATCATTATTTCTTGTATTTTGTATGAATTACGTTGTATTTGACCTGGAATGGAACCAGAGCCCTTACGGCAAAACGCATGAGATCGCAAGACTGCCGTTTGAGATCATTGAGATCGGTGCGGTGAAGCTGAACGAAAAAAGGGAGGTGCTGGACACCTTCCAGGTCATCGTGCGCCCGGCAGTTTATAAACGTCTGAATTATCATACCCGTGAGATCGTTCATCTGTCGCAGCGGGATCTCGACCGGGGAACCTGGTTTCCGGATGCCGTGCGGCAGTTTCTTTCCTGGTCGGGACCGGATTCCGTCTTCTGCACCTGGGGAACGGTCGATCTGCAGGAACTGCAGCGCAACATGAAATATTACAATCTGCTGCATCTGCTTCGGGGGCCGCTGCACTTTTACGATGCGCAGAAGCTCTTTGCCATTCAATATGAAGATATGAAGAGCCGGCGTGCACTGGAATACGCAGTGGATTTTCTGAATATCTCCAAGACAAGGGAGTTTCATCGTGCACTTGCGGATGCGGCCTATACGGCGGATGTTTTCCGGACGATCGATCCGGATATCATGCTGGCCTATGATTCGATCGATGTCTACCAGAATCCCCGGAAAAAGACGGAAGAGATTCATCTTGTCTACAACGGATATTCCAAATTTATTTCCCGTGAATTCAAATCGAAAGAAGAAGCCATGGAGGATCCGGAGGTTCTGGCAACGCCCTGCTGTCTCTGCGGCAGGTCATCGCGGAAAAAGATCCGCTGGTTTTCCGTAAATGCGCGGAATTATTACTGTGTGGCGGTCTGCCCGGTGCACGGAGTGGAAAAGGGAAAGATCCGGATGAAGCATAATGACGAGGGAGACCTTTATGTGGTCAAGACGATCAAGGTAACAAACGAACCCGAGATCGAAAGTCTCCGCATGAAGCGGGACAGCCTGCGTGCGAGAAGGCGCCGGCGGAGGTCACAGTAAACCGCCGGCCGAAGAGAAACATCTTCCTGAAGAGGCCGGCCTGCGTGCGGGAAGGCACCGGAGATGAAAGCAGGAAGCTGTTTTATGCAGTAACGCAAGTTTCTTGACAATGCTGCCGGTTGTTCATATACTACTAATACTTTTCAGAAAACCAATACATAATAACGAATACGGAGTGAACTATGTACAACAAAGTAGATACCAGCCTGAATTTTACAGAACGGGAAAAACAGACAGAGGCGTTCTGGAAAGAAAACCGGATCATGGAGAAGAGTTTCGTGGAACGCCCCGGCGCTCCGCGCTATACGTTTTACGACGGACCGCCTACGGCGAACGGCAAGCCGCATATCGGCCACGTTCTGACGCGCGTGATCAAGGACATGATCCCGCGTTACCGCCGGATGAAAGGCTACAATGTTCCCCGGAAGGCCGGCTGGGACACGCATGGTCTGCCGGTTGAGCTCGAAGTCGAGAAAAAGCTCGGCATGAGCGGAAAAGAGCAGATCGAAGCCTACGGAATGGAACCGTTCATTCAGGAATGCAAGAAGAGCGTCTGGCAGTATAAGAGCATGTGGGAGGCGTTTTCTTCACGCGTCGGTTTCTGGTGTGACATGGAACACCCCTATGTTACCTATGAAAATACCTTTATCGAGTCGGAATGGTGGGCTCTGAAGGAGATCTGGAAAAAGGATCTTCTGTACAAGGGCTTCAAAATCGTTCCCTACTGTCCGCGCTGCGGAACGCCGCTTTCCACGCAGGAGGTCGCACAGGGATATAAGACCGTTAAAGAACGTTCCGCGATCGTCCGGTTCAAGGCAAAGGACGAGGATGTTTATCTTCTGGCCTGGACCACGACGCCCTGGACGCTGCCTTCGAACCTGGCGCTCTGCGTCAATCCGGAGGAGACCTACTGCAAGGTAAAGTGTGTTGACGGTTATACCTATATTATGGCGAAGGCTCTTCTGGACAAGGTTCTCGGACCGCTGGCGGAAGAGGGAGAAAAAGCCTATGAAATCCTGGAGGAGTATGTCGGAAAGGATCTGGAATATAAGGAATACGAACCCCTCTTTGCCTGTGCGGGCGAAGCGGCGGAAAAACAGAAAAAGAAAGCCCACTATGTGACCTGCGACGGTTATGTCACGATGGATGACGGTACCGGCATCGTCCACATGGCGCCGGCCTTCGGTGAAGACGATAACCGTGTCTGCCGCGCGTACAATATGCCCTTCGTGCAGTTCGTGGATGAGAAGGGCAATATGACGAAGGAAACGCCGTATGAGGGCATCTTCGTGAAAAAGGCGGATCCGCTGGTTCTGAAGGATCTTGAAGCGGAAGGGAAGCTCTTTTCGGCTCCGAATTTTGAACATGAGTATCCGCACTGCTGGCGCTGCGATACGCCGCTCATTTACTATGCGCGGGAATCCTGGTTCATCCGCATGACGGCCGTCCGGGACAATCTGATCCGCAACAACAATACGATCAACTGGATCCCGGAAAGCATCGGAAAAGGCCGCTTCGGCGACTGGATCGAAAATGTGCAGGACTGGGGCATTTCCAGAAACAGATACTGGGGAACACCGCTGAATATCTGGATCTGCGAGGACTGCGGCCACATGCATTCGGTCGGCAGCATTGCAGAGCTGAAGGAACTTTCGGACAACTGTCCGGAGGATATTGAGCTGCATCGTCCCTATATCGACAAGGTGACCTTCGCCTGTCCGGAATGCGGAAAAACGATGCGCCGTACGCCGGAAGTCATTGACTGCTGGTTCGATTCGGGTTCCATGCCTTTCGCGCAGCACCATTACCCGTTTGAAAACCAGGAGCTTTTCGAGCAGCAGTTCCCGGCACAGTTCATCTCGGAAGCGGTTGACCAGACGAGGGGCTGGTTCTATTCACTGCTTGCGATCTCGACGCTTCTGTTCGACACCTCTTCCTATGAGAGTGTTATCGTCATGGGGCATGTGCAGGATGAGAACGGCCAGAAGATGAGCAAGTCCAAGGGAAATGCCGTGGATCCTTTCGATGCGCTGGAGACCTACGGCGCCGACGCGATCCGCTGGTATTTCTACATCAACAGTGCACCCTGGCTGCCGAACCGCTTCCATGGCAAGGCGGTGCAGGAGGGACAGCGTAAATTCATGGGTACCCTGTGGAATACCTATGCCTTCTTTGTCCTGTATGCGAACATTGACAATTTTAACCCGACAGAATATACCCTGGAATATGACAGGCTTCCGGTAATGGATAAATGGCTGCTGTCCAAGATGAACACCATGATCCGGGAGGTGGATCATGATCTTGGCAATTACCGGATCCCTGAAGCTGCCAGAGCACTGGAGAGCTTTGTGGATGATATGAGCAACTGGTATGTGCGCAGAAGCCGCGAACGTTTCTGGGCAAAAGGCATGGAGCAGGATAAGATCAATGCGTATCTGACACTGCATTCCGCTCTGGTCAATGTGGCTAAGGCTGCAGCTCCCATGATTCCCTTTATGTCTGAGGATATTTATCGCAATCTGGTATGCAGCGTTGACCCTGACGCAAAAGAGAGCGTTCATCTGTGCGATTTCCCCACAGTCAATGAGGCGTGGATCGATCCGGAGCTGGAAAAAGCGATGGACGAGGTCCTGAAGATCGTTGTCATGGGGCGTGCATGCAGAAACAATGCCAATATTAAGAACAGACAGCCCATTGGACAGATGTTTGTCAGGTCCGGAATGGAACTGTCCGGATTTTTCTCAGATATTGTGAAAGAGGAACTGAACGTGAAGAAGGTGAACTTCACAGACGATGTCAGATCCTTTACCTCTTACAGCTTCAAGCCGCAGCTCAAGACAGTCGGTCCGAAATACGGCAGGCTGCTGGGCGGCATCCGTCAGGCACTGACGGAGCTGGATGGCAATGCTGCCATGGATGAACTGAAAGCCAACGGCTGTCTGAAGCTGGATATCAACGGAAATGAAGTAGTTCTGGCAGAGGAAGATCTGCTGATCGAGACAGCCCGGATGGAGGGATATGTTTCAGAACAGAATGCTGATCTGACTGTCGTACTGGATACCAACCTGACTCCGGAACTGATCAGAGAAGGCTTTGAGCGAGAGATCGTCAGCAAGATTCAGACCATGCGTAAGGAAGCCGGTTTCGAAGTGATGGACAAGATCCGCATCTACGCAAAGGATAATGACCGGATCCTGCAGATCCTGACAGAATCAGGGGATGTCATCAAAGGAGACGTGCTTGGACTGGAGATCATTACCGGAGAGACTGCCGGATACGAAAAAGAGTGGAGCATCAACGGTGAGAAAGTGGTTCTCGGAGTGGAAAAGGTAAATTAGAAGGAGAGTTGTATGAATAAGTTACTAAATAAGGAAAAGTTCAAGGAGCAGGTAAAGGATAATGTAAGAACACTGTACAGAAAGACTCTGAAGGAGGCAACCCAGCAGCAGGTGTTCCAGGCAGTATCCTATGCAATCAAGGATACCATCATTGATAACTGGCTGGCGACCCAGCAGCAGCTGGATCAGGATGATCCGAAAATGGTATATTATATGTCTATGGAATTCCTGATGGGACGTGCCATGGGCAACAACCTGATCAATCTGACCGCATACAACGAAGTAAAGGAAGCTCTGGAGGAAATGGGCTTTGATCTGAATGCGATCGAAGATCAGGAACCGGATGCAGCATTGGGCAATGGCGGTCTGGGACGACTGGCCGCATGCTTCCTGGATTCACTGACTTCTCTGGGCTATGCGGCATACGGCTGCGGTATCCGTTATCGCTATGGTATGTTCAAGCAGAAGATCGAAAACGGCTATCAGATCGAAGTGC
>JABUSX010000411.1 GCA_021442545.1 Eubacterium sp.
CTCCGATCGTCACAAGCGGCGTTACCAGAATATCGACCTTTGTTTCCTTGGAAACCGCTTTTCCGATTTCGGCTGAAATGATAGCAACAAACAAAACGGCAAGCGGACCGCCGGCGCCCCCGAGTGCATTTGAGGCAAAGCCGACCGTGATCAGTGAAAACAGTACCAGCGGCGGACAGTGAAGTGCGTAACCGATTGCGACGGCCATTGCCGGACCGCTCATTGCCGTGGCCAGACCCCCTACCGTGTAATCGATTCCTCCGATCGTTGCGATCGGATCCGACAATACGCCGATGCCGAACTGCGTTCCGATCGTATTGATGATCGTCCCGATCAGAAGCGAGCAGAACAGGCCCTGCGCCATTGCGCCCAGTGCATCGATCCCGTACCGTTTCAGCGAGATCTCTATGTCTTTACGTTTCAGAAATGCCTTGAATTTTTCCATGACTTCCCTTTCTGCGGCGATCTGTATATGCCGGGTTTTTCTTTTCTGCCCTCACACATCCGAAACCTTGCCGCTCTCCGTACAGAATGGCCGGAAAACCGGCCTGCTGATACAGGAATCCTGAATCGTGCATCATTGTAGCACGATGAATATTTTATAAACAATGGAATTGATAATAAATAGACAAAGAAAATGATGTCTGTATACGCATGCTGCAAAAGCGTTCTTTTTCAATAGAAACGAAAGATCACAGAACAGAAAGATTCCGGCAGAAAGATTCCGGCAGAAAGATTCCGGCAGAAAGGCCGCCGCATTAATTTCTTAATACGGCAGCCGTTTTCTTTCAGCAATATTCTGTTCAGAGGGTGTATCTTACTCCTCGGACACCAGTGCGTCTACGCCTGTTTCTCCCGTCCGGACACGTACGACATCCTCAACATCGTATACAAAGATCTTCCCGTCACCGATATGTCCTGTGTAAAGGGCTTTCTTTGCCACATCGATGATATGCCCCACCTGGCCGCCTTTTACGACCATGTCGATCTGGATCTTGGGCAGGAGCGTTGTATCGACTTCAACGCCTCTGTAAAACTCCGGTTTGCCTTTCTGCGTCCCGCATCCCAGTACATGCGAAACCGTCATGCCCTTTACTCCAAGAGCTGTCATTGCTGTCTTAAAGGTTTCAAATTTGCTCTCACGGCAGATGATCTCAACTTTCGTGATCTTCGGCGTTCCGTTGTCAAACGACGGCATCTTTTTGACCTCTACGGCCTCCGCCATGGGAACATCTCCGGTTACGGCAACCGCATTTTCAAATCCGTAATCGATAGCGGATACCTTCGGAGAAAAGTCTGCATAAGCTGATGTAAGACCATGTTCGGAAATATCCAGACCTCTGAGTTCCTCTTCCGGAGACACCCTGAGTCCGATGGTTTTTTTGATGATCGTGAAGGTGAGCAGCATGCAGACCGCTGTCCATGCCAGTACGCTTACGATACCAAGAAGCTGTACTCCCAGAAGGCCGGCTTTTCCGGTACAGAAAAGTCCCTCGAGGCCTGCAGGTGCATTCGGATCCGCAAACAGTCCGACCGCTATCGTTCCCCATACACCGTTTACAAGATGAACGGCCGATGCACCGGCGGGATCGTCAACATGAAGCTTAATATCTATGACCTCAATTGCCACTACAACGATGATGCCTGATACGACACCTATGATCAGCGCACCGACCGCATTCACCGCATCACAGCCGGCCGTAACGCCCACAAGACCTGCAAGCGAAGCATTCAGACACATGGAAACATCCGGCTTTCCGTTTTTGGCCCATGTGAAGATCAGACAGGCGATCGTCGCTGCACACGGCGCGATCGTTGTCGTAAGGAAGATCGATCCCAGCGATGCGGTATCCCATGCGGCGGCACCGTTGAATCCGTACCAGCCGAACCACAGAATAAAACAGCCGAGTGCGCCGAGCGTAAGGGAATGACCCTGAATGGCATTTACCTTTACGACTTTTCCCTGTTTGTCTTTTACATATTTCCCGAGACGCGGCCCGACCATGATCGCACCGATCAGAGCCGCCATGCCGCCGACCGAATGGATCGCCGCCGAACCGGCAAAATCATGGAAGCCGAGCTGTGCCAGCCAGCCGTTTGCATTCCAGATCCATCCCGCCTCGATCGGATACACGACCAGAGACATTACGGCTGAATAAATACAGTATGATGAAAATTTCGTTCTCTCTGCCATCGAGCCCGAAACGATCGTCGCCGTCGTGGCACAGAACACAAGATTGATCACAAATACGGATGCATTTCCGTTTATGAAACTCCCGAAATCACTGAACAGCTGATATTCCGGCGCTCCTATAAACCCGAAAAAATAGTTTTCCGACATCATGAGACCGAAGCCCAGAACGGTGAAGCAGAGCGCACCGATACAGAAGTCGATCAGTGTTTTCATGATGATGTTGCCTGCATTTTTGGCCCTGGTGAAGCCGCTTTCCACCATGGTAAAGCCGCAGTGCATAAAGAACACCATGGCCGCGCCGATGAGAAGCCAGATCCCGAAGGCACTGCTGTTTGCCGTTTCCTGAATTGCCGTCAATATTTCATTACTCATAACCTTTACCCCTGCCTTACTCTTTGCTGTTCAAAACCGGAAAACAAAAAAGACGGCGCCCGGAATAAACTATGTTCACTCTTCGGACGCCATCGTCGGACAATGTTCAATTCTGTTTTCTGATTTTCAAAAAAAAGACATCTCGGTCAGATCAACCAAGACGCCTTTGCCTACCTGCGCATTATAGGTCTCGTTTTTTTGTTTGTCAACAACCTTTTTTTATTTTTTCATTGACAACAGCACTTTATTCAGCTAAAGTGTCTTCAGTGAACAACGGCGTTCATTTCAGGCGGTCCGGCTGCCCGAAATGAACTTTTTTTTGTTATTTTTTCAGGTATTCGTTATGAAGTATTCAAAAGAAGAGGTCATCCAGTATGTTCTGGAGGATGACGTAAAATTTATCCGGCTTGCCTTTTGTGATGTTTTCGGAAAGCAGAAAAACATAGCCATTACAAAAAACGAAATCGTTCGTGCGTTTGAACAGGGAATTGCCATTGACGGTTCTTCCATTGACGGTTTTGCGGATGTAACCCATTCGGATATACTTCTTTTCCCCGATCCGATCACTTTTTCGGATCTTCCGTGGAGACCCGAACACGGAAAGGTTGTCCGGATGTTCAGCTCCATAAAATACACGGACGGCACCCCCTTCGTCTGTGATACCAGACAGATTCTGAAGAATGCCATAAAGGATGCCGCCAGAGCCGGATTATCCTTCTATTTCGGTTCGGAACAGGAATTTTATCTGTTCAAGCTGGACGAAAAAGGAAATCCCACGAAGGAGCCTTATGATATGGCTTCCTGCATGGATATTGCTCCGGAAGACAAGGGGGAAAATGTCCGCCGCGAGATCTGCATCACTCTGGAACAGATGGGGATCTATCCCGAAAGTTCCCATCACGAAGTGGGGCCCGGACAGAATGAAATTGATTTCCGTTATTCGGATCCTCTTACGGCAGCGGACAATGCCCTCACATTTCAGACGGTGGTGAGGACCATTGCGAAAAGAAACGGTTTGTTCGCCGATTTTTCGCCGAAGCCGCTCTCCGATCAGCCCGGAAACGGATTTCATATAAACTTTTCCATAACCACATCCGATAATTCCGAGTTTATGCAGCATGTTATTGCGGGAATCCTTGCAAAAGGTCCCGATATGACGCTTTTCATGAATCCGACAGATAATTCCTATACGCGGTTCGGAAAAGACAAGGCTCCGAAGTATATTACCTGGTCAAGAGAAAACAGAAGTCCTTTCGTAAGGGTCACCTCTGCGGAAGGAAGCTTCCGGAAGGCCGAACTTCGATCTCCGGATCCCTCTGCAAATCCGTATCTGGCCTTTGCACTCATGATCTATGCGGGGCTTTACGGCGTGAAGAACAAGCTCCCGCTGCCGGAAACGGCAAAATTCAGCGAATATAAATCGGACCGGGATCTGGCAGAACGCTTTCAGCCGCTGCCCGGAAACCTGAGAAAAGCCGGTGAAGCGGCACTGGGCAGTGATTTTATCAATACGTATATTCCTGCTGAGATCCTGAGGATCTACGGCAGCGGAAAGGTCTTAACACATTAAGCAGAAAACCTTCCGGCCGGCAGGCCGCCGCCGCTGACATTGCAGATGGCAACGATTACGAAAGGAAGCCGCTCATGGTTTCAGAAGAAAGAGTTTATTCCGTACTGCTTGTGTCAAATTCAGAAAAAACAAATGCCGTCCTGAGAGATCTTCTCCCCCCGGCCCGTTACTCTTTTAAGGAAACTCCCTCCGTAAGCGAAGGCAAACGATGTATGGCAGAAGCCGACTTTGACTTTGTCATTATCAATTCCCCTGTAAACGGGAAAACAGGAAAAAGATTTGCGATCGATTCCTGCCGCAGCAGATCAACCGTTGTACTCTTTCTGGCACCGGCAGCAGATTATGCCGACCTGACTCCGGACCTGAAAAAACGCGGGGTATTTGTGATCAGAAAACCTGTGGCAAAGCAGACGATCCTTCAGGTCATTGACTGGATGGAAACCTCCAGAGAACGTCTCAGGGATATGGAAAAAAAGAACCTTTCGGTTGAAGAGAAGATGAAAGAGATCCGTATCGTCAACAGAGCCAAACTCCTGCTGATCAGCGAACTCGGCATGAATGAGGACGAAGCTCATCACTATATTGAAAAAAACTCCATGGACAACGGAATCACGAAGCTGGACGTTGCCAACTCCGTGATCCGTGTGTACTCCTGACATCCGAAGCGGATGGTTCTGAGAAATATCCGGGAAATGATCTGTCTCCGAAAATACAGCATTATGCGCGGGACGTGCTCAGTTCTTTGATAAAGCACCACCGGCAGCATTCCTCATTATGAAGAGAATGCTCTCATTTCTCCGGCAGAGCTTTATTGACGGCACTCTGCATCAGCGCATAGGACACGATGCCGAGCTTGAACAATCCGAGGACCAGATAGCCGATCGAGGTGCTTCCGTTATTCACCCCTTTGATCTTGTCGACCCGCTCACCCATCTTATACAGCCAGTAGTAACTGTAGATGCCGCAGGTGATGATGCTGAACAGGAAGACCAGACCGCCGCCCGTTGCTTCCGGTTCGCCCGAAAGCTTGTTGATTGCATTATTCAGACGGATCATCCAGTAGATGTAGTAGATCCCGAAGGTGATAATGGAGAAAATGATCGCAAGCGGAATACAGCGGCGTTTGAGTCCCGTGGCATCTCCGCCGGGCGGAAGCATGGTGTCCGGACGATCCGTACGCCCGGAATTATAATACTGCTGCTGCGATGCATAACGCGGATCAAAACCGGCCTGCTGATATCCATTCTGCGAGCCGTAACTTCCCTGCTGATATCCATTCTGTGAGCCGAAGTTCCCCTGCTGATATCCATTCTGTGAGCCGAAGTTCCCCTGCTGATACGTACTTTGTGAGCCGGAATTTCCCTGCTGATACGTACTCTGTGAGCCGGAATTTCCCTGCTGAGATGTATTCTGCGAGCCGGAGTTCCCCTGCTCAAGTATACTCTGAAACACTAATGTCCCCTGCAGAGATGCATTCTGAGATTCAATGCCTGCCTGTTCAG
>JABUSX010000400.1 GCA_021442545.1 Eubacterium sp.
ACAATACCGAAAGTATACTATATATCTTTTAAATAATCAACAGAAAAAGAAGAAGTCAGAAAGTTCCTTCTTGCAGGAAAAACTTTTTTATTGTATATTGTTAAATCGTTCAGGAGGAAACAATTATGGCATCAAATCTTGTCATTGTGGAATCACCGACGAAGGTGAAAACAATAAAAAAATTTCTTGGTTCCGGTTACTCGGTTCTGGCATCAAACGGTCATGTGCGGGATCTGCCTAAGAGCAGTCTCGGTATTGATGTGGAGAACGGATTCGAACCGAAATATATCACGATCCGCGGAAAGGGAGAGCTCGTTGCGGCACTCAGGAAAGCTGCATCAAAGGCGGATAAAGTCTATCTGGCAACAGACCCTGACCGTGAAGGTGAGGCCATTTCGTGGCATCTGGCAAATGCGTTAAAGCTGGATGAAAAGAAGATGAAACGAATCACCTTCAATGAGATCACGAAGACGGCCGTTAAAACATCTCTGAAGAATCCGCGCGATATCGACATGAATCTGGTCGATGAGCAGCAGGCCAGACGGTGTCTGGATCGTATGGTCGGTTATGAAATAAGCCCATTATTATGGAAGAAAATCAAGCGGGGTCTCTCTGCAGGGCGTGTTCAGTCGGTTGCGCTTCGGATTATCGCTGACCGTGAAGCGGAGATCAGTGCCTTCATTCCCGAAGAGTACTGGACGGTCGATGCGGAATTTTCTCTTGAGGGAAGAAAAAAACCGCTGAAAGCTGCTTTTTACGGAGCCGACGGGAAAAAAATGACGATCGGCAGTAAAGAGGAGTGGGAAGGGATCCGGAAAGAACTGGACGGTGAAAGCTACCGTGTTGCCGAAGTGAAAAAAGGAGAACGTGTAAGCAAGGCGCCCCTTCCGTTTACGACGAGCACGCTGCAGCAGGAGGCCTTCAAGGCCCTGAATATGTCGACAAGCAAGACGATGCAGATCGCACAGCAGCTTTATGAAGGAATCAGCCTGGGCCGTGCCGGAACAGTGGGTCTGATCTCTTATCTGAGAACCGATTCCACCCGTATTTCCGAAGAAGCCGATTCTGCGGTAAGAAGCTATATCCGGGAACAATACGGAAACAAATATGAAGCCGGCGGAAGTTCTTCCGGCAGCAAAAAGAAAAATGTCCAGGATGCACATGAAGCCATTCGTCCGACGGACGTGGAGCGGACGCCGGTCGTGGTTAAGCAGTATCTGACGAGGGATCAGTTCCGTCTGTACCAGCTGATCTGGCGCCGTTTCGTGGCAAGCCGCATGGCGTCTGCCGTTTTCGAGACCAGCTCCGTTCGGATAGCCGGAGGACGGTATCTTTTCAGCGCGGCTGATTCGAAGATTCAGTTTGACGGTTACCTTTCTGTTTATTCGGAAGACGAGGAACGCAGGAGCAAAGGAAACGACCTCGGCGGGATCACGCAGGGCAGCGCTGCGGAATGGATCAGTTTTGAAGAAGAACAGCATTTTACGCAGCCGCCGGCACATTATACAGAGGCGAGTCTCGTGCGTACACTGGAAGAACTGGGGATCGGGCGCCCCAGCACCTATGCTCCTACGATCTCTACAATCATCGGCCGCCATTATGTGACGCGTGAGAAGCGGAATCTGTACATGACAGAGCTCGGTCATGTCGTAAACGACGTGATGAAACAGGCGTTTCCGAGGATCGTGGACATTCATTTTACCGCCGGTATGGAAGAACAGCTCGACGAAGTCGGACAGGGAGAAAAAGAATGGAAGAGTCTGCTTCAGAAATTCTGGCCGGAACTGATGAAAGCAGTGAAAGCGGCGGAAGAAGAACTGGATCAGATCAAGGTGGAAGAGGAAGAGTCGGATGTAGAGTGCGAAAACTGCGGACGGCGCATGGTCATAAAATACGGACCGCACGGAAAATTCCTGGCCTGTCCCGGTTTTCCGGAATGCCGCAACACAAAACCTTATCTGGAAAAGATCGGCGTGTCCTGCCCGAAATGCGGCGGTGAAGTCCTGATCAAACGAACCAGAAAAGGACGGCGGTATTACGGATGCGAACATAATCCGGAATGCGATTTTATGTCCTGGCAGCGTCCGGTTGAAAAGCGGTGTCCGCAATGCGGAGGATACATGGCGGAAAGAGGCAGCAAGCTGGTGTGCGCTGATAAGACCTGCGGGTACGTTGAAAAGGCATAAGATTTTCCGTGCCGGTTATGAAATAATTGCGGAAAAACAGATTCAGTAAGGCACGAGGTTTCCGATATCCCGGGCCTTATTATTTTCTGTATGAGATACAGGCTGTCCGGCTGCAGTAAAGACTATTCAGAACATTTCTGCCTGCTCATCGTTTTCCGCAGGAGAAAACAGGATTAATTTCATAAAATACAGAATTTTTATACAAATATTTGTGTTTCGCTTGTAAAATTTTCGGATAACAAGTATTATTGTGAACAGTCATACAGACAAACGGAAAAGTCTGATTTTTATGTCGTGTCGGAGAGAATGTTTTTTTGCAGTTTCCTGTACTTCCGGTTCTTCATGAAGGAGTTAAATCAAAATGAGCGTTGAGTTATTGGATAAGACCAGGAAGATCAATAAACTATTACACAATAACAATTCAACAAAGGTAGTTTTCAATGATATCTGTGAAGTCATGGTGGACTGCCTTAACTCCAATATTCTGGTGATCAGCAAAAAAGGAAAAGTTCTGGGCTGCGGCATGTGTGCCGGAACCAGACCGATTGAGGAACTGGTGGCAAACGAGGTCGGCAGTTTTATAGACGAACTTCTGAATGACCGCTTTCTGAGCGTTCTTTCCACGAAGGAAAATGTCAATCTGAGCACCCTTGGCTTTGACGGAGAAATAACCGAGTCGTATACGGCCATCATTACGCCGATCGAAATTGCGGGTGAAAGGCTGGGGACAGTCTTTATGTATCGTCATATTCCGGAGTACGGGATCGACGATATCATCGTAAGCGAATACAGCACGACTGTTGTCGGACTTGAAATGATGCGTTCGGTCAATGAAGAAAGCATTGAGGAACAGCGGAAGGTGCAGGTCGTGAAATCGGCATTTCATACACTTTCCTATTCCGAGCTTGAGGCGATCATCCATATCTTCGAAGAACTGGACGGAACAGAAGGTGTCCTGGTGGCCAGCAAGATCGCAGATCGTGTCGGTATCACCCGTTCGGTCATCGTCAATGCGCTTCGGAAATTTGAAAGCGCAGGCGTAATCGAAAGCCGTTCCAGCGGTATGAAAGGAACCCACATCAAAGTACTGGATACCTACATTTTTGATGAATTAAAAGAGATCAAGGAACGGAAAAAAGAAAAAAATCAGAGTTGACCGTAAACATCTGAAAAGAAAAAAGCCGGAGGAAACCGGGAGTTTTCGAAGTGATAAAGAGCCATGAAGCGGTGTCAGAGTGACCGCTCATGGCTTTTTCAGTGCGCTTTCCGCATCCGGGCTGAGGCGGTTTTCAGTGCACTTTCCGCATCCGGGCTGAGGCGGTTTTCAGTGCGCTTTCCGCATCCTGCCTGAGCCGGTTTTCAGTGCACTTTCTGCATCCTGCCTTAGTCAGCTTCCATAACACTTTCTGCATCCTGCCGGAAACAGCTTTCCTGGAGCTTTCTGCATTCTGGCTGAGACGATTTCGAGCACTTTCTGTACTATGCCTGTGAACTGTTTTTTTTCGGGCTTATATTGCACAGCAGAATGGAGAGGAGAACGAGTCCGATCCCGATCAGTCCCGACGGCGTCAGTCCCTCGCGAAATACCACGACCCCGAAGATCGTGGCAACGACCGGTTCCACGGAAGCGATGACGGAAGCGGTGCCGCCTTCCAGACCTTTCAGACCGGCCGTATAGAAAAGGTAAGGCAGGACTGTTGTGACAAAGGCTGCAAGGATGCTGAAAAAAAGACGGTCCGGTGCGGCTGCGGCAGTTCGAAAAACACGAACGGGATCCGCAAGAGGGAGGATTCCCAGGGCGGCAATCAGGAAAGTATAGAAGGTGATCGTCAGGCTGTCGTAGCCGCGGTTCATGGCAAAACGGCTGAAGATCGTATACAGGGCGTAGCCGAAGCCGGACCCCAGACCCGTCAGAACAGCCTGCACGGGAATACTGACATTCGATCCGATGATCCCGGTAACCAGGACACAGCCGGCAAAGGCGAGAATTACGGCAAAGATCTTTCGCCCGGTCAGTTTTTCTCTGAAGAAAAGTGCAGAAAGAACGATTACAAACGACGGCGCCGTATAAAGCAGGACAGCTGCAGCAGACAGGTCAGTCAGAAGTATCGTTGTAAAATAGCAGAAACTGAAAAATACAATACTGAAAAGACCGCTGCCGAGAAAGCACCATATATCTTTCAGACGGATCCGCATACGGTCACGATAACGGATCAGCATGATAGCCAGAAAGATAAGCGCAGTGATGACGATGCGAAGCTGCACGATCTCCAGAGAGGAAAGCCCCCAGCTGTTCATGGTGCGGACAAAGAGTCCCATCGATCCCCAGAGAGAGGCGGCGATCAGGACGAAGAGTACGGATTTTTTCTTTAAAGCAGTCATGTGCCTATTATACCCGGATTTGCCGAAAGTTCAAAAAAGATATGAAATCCGGACGCGTACGGAAAAGTGAAAGAAAAGTAAAAAGTCAAATTTAATATTGCATTCAAAAGAAAAGCGTGTATAATTGTTGTCAGTGAGTAGCACTCGACCTATAAGAGTGCTAATAAATACAAGATCATTTATGAAGGAGGCATTTTACTATGAAGTTAGTTCCGTTGGGAGACAGAGTCGTTTTAAAGCAGCTTGAAGCAGAAGAGAAGACAAAATCCGGCATCATCCTTGCAGCATCCGCTCAGGAAAAACCGCAGGAGGCCGTAGTTGTGGCCGTCGGTCCCGGAACAGATGACGTAAAGATGGAAGTCAAGGTTAAAGATAAAGTTATCTACAGCAAATATGCAGGAACAGAAGTTAAGCTGGATGGTGAAGAATATATTATTGTGAAGCATTCGGATATTCTGGCAATCGTAAAGTAAGAGCGGGAGGAAAAAATAATGGCAAAAGAATTAAAATACGGAGAAGACGCAAGAGCCGCCCTGATGGTCGGTGTAGATAAACTGGCAAATACCGTACGTGTAACGCTTGGACCGAAAGGACGCAACGTGGTTCTGGAGAAATCCTACGGTGCACCGACGATCACAAATGACGGCGTGACGATCGCAAAAGAGATCGAGCTGGAAGACGGATTTGAAAACATGGGCGCACAGCTCATTCGTGAAGTCGCTTCCAAGACAAATGACGTAGCCGGTGACGGAACGACAACCGCTACCGTTCTTGCTCAGGCAATGATCCATGAAGGTGCAAGAAACCTTGCGGCCGGCGCAAATCCGATCATTCTCCGGAAGGGTATGAAGAAGGCAACCGATAAGGCCGTGGAACTCATCGGCAAGATGAGCAAGAAGGTCAGCGGAAAAGAGCAGATCGCACGTGTGGCAGCCGTTTCATCCGGAGATGATGAAGTCGGACAGCTGGTTGCGGATGCAATGGAAAAAGTTACGAACGACGGCGTGATCACGATCGAAGAATCCAAGACCATGCTGACAGAGCTGGATCTCGTGGA
>JABUSX010000413.1 GCA_021442545.1 Eubacterium sp.
GGCAAAATGGCAGATGTTACGGTTCAGGCCGGTGAGGAATATACCCTTCCGAAGTGTGCATTCACCGCACCGAGCGGCAAACAGTTCCAGTCCTGGGCTGTGTTCGGTCAGCAGATGAAGCCCGGCGATATCATCACGATCGATGAAAATACGGAAGTCAGGGCTTTGTGGAAGTCAGTCATTACACCGACAGCCACGCCGACATCCACACCGACAGCCACGCCGACGGCAAGGCCGACGATCACGACCAGACCGACAATTACGGCCACTCCTATCGACAGAAAACCGAGCGGTGCGGCAGACGATACAGAACAGAAGACCGCGGCAAAGACCGGAGATACGAGCAACGTGATGATCTGGATCATCGCAGCTCTTGCAGCCGGATCCCTGCTGGTCATCATCAGAGCAAACAGAAAGCGTTCATAATCCATAAAAAAGGGTCCTCCTGAGGGAGGACCCTTTTTTTGTCCGTCAAGGCGCCATGAGACTGCCTTGTCTGAACGAACAGATATGAATCAGCTGCCTCAGGCGGCAGGAAGCTGAGAGAAGTGTGATATCAAAGTAACCGGGCAGGAGGGGAGTTCCTTCCTGCCCGGTCATATGAAGTCGTTTTACTGTGTTTCTTCTGCCGCACCGACAGTTTCTTCGTTCATACAGCTTTCAAAAAACTCCAGCATTTCATCCACGGTTTCCATGCTTTCGGTAAGATGAGGCTTAAGTGCGGGGAAGGCATGGGTCAGTTCTTTGTTTCCCGTAAAGTGCAGCAGCCTGCACGGTTTTCCGGCCGCCTTAAGAGCCTTGTGAAACGAAAGCGTGTAGGATTCAACAATATCGATATCGCTTGTTTCAAGGAAGACGGGCGGCAGGCAGTCGATCACTTCTTTGCTTTCCGGGTTCATATCGCGGAACGGCTCCATGTTTTTCTTGGCTCCGTACATATGGCCGGGATAAGTCAGCCCGATCAGATCGAGCTTCCTGGTGTAAAACATGCCGCTGAAGCAGCCCATTGCCCGGAAGGGAAGTTCCGGAACCGTACGGCCGACGGCTTTCTGCAGGGCTTCGGATTCCTTCATGGCAAGAGAAAAGACCGAAAGCCATGATCCTGCACTTTCAGATACAAGGAAGACTTTTTCGGGATCTCCTCCCCAGTCCGCCAGGTGTTTTTCAATATAATAATAGCCGGCGCAGACATCCGAAAGCTGGGCAAATGCATCCACTTCCGGGATCAGGCGGTAATCGGGAACACAGACAAGGTATCCTTTCCGGGCCAGAATCCGGACAAAGTCTCTGCACATCTTCCGGCTTCCGACGATCAGTCCGCCGCCGTGGACCATCACGATGACCGGCAGTTTTTTTCCGGCGGATTCCTTCGGACGATATACATCCATCATCAGATGAGCACCGCCTCTGCCGTTATAGGGCAGGTCGCGGAATTCTTCCAGATCCGCAGGAATCTCATCGTTGACTTCCTGTTCTCCGAAATTCTTTTTATAGTTATCCTGAAGTCTGCGTACAACAAATGTAAGAACTGGATTTGCCATGGCTGCCTCCTTTTTCTGTATAGTAACATATACCTTCGGAGACGACCACTTTTTACCATTTTTTTGTTTCGAAAATGAGGAGTTGCGTGGTATAGTAGAAGGAGCGTTTCATTAACCCTGATGTAAGGAGACAATATATGCCCGGATTATCTGAACCAAATCATTTCTATCATAAGATGCTGACATCTTCTCTCCAGTTCATGGTCAGCGGCGGTGCTTTCTGTGAAAACGTATCCCGGAAAATAAAAAAGACCGGAAAAAACCCTGATATCGAATATCAGAAAAACATACGTATTCAGAACAAAAACGGAAGTGCATTGTATATGGATGTTTTCAAACCGAAAACAGATCCGTCGGAAAAGCTTCCCGTTATTGTGCATCTGCGCTGCGACAGCTTTATATACGGTGACAGAAAACGTTCGCGCCGTTTTGCCGAGATTCTGGCAGAACAGGGGTATCTTGTTTTCTGTATCGATTACCGGCCGATGTTTGAAGCGGATCTCAGAAAGCAGCTCAAAGATGTGGCTGCAGGTCTGAAGGCTGTTTCAAAGCAGCTTCAGGAGTATGATGTGGATGAGAGCAGAGTCTTTATGACCGCCGACCCGACCGCCGGATTCCTTGCCCTGTATACTTCAGCCATGTTCCGTTCGGAAAAGCTTCGTGAGGCGATCGGATGCAAGACGCCCGGTATGGACTTTAAGGCTGTGGGGATCAGCAGCGGCTTTTTCTATCTGAAACGGAATGACGTCTACGGTGTTGTCTGTTCCGATATGTATGTCAGTTCGGAAAAGATGGATATGCGGATGCTGATGTACATGGATCCGGAACATTTGGATATCATCAGAAACATTCCGCCGGTCTTCATGGTCACGAGCAGCTGCGATATTCTCCAGAATGATACGCTGAAGCTCGGAAAGAAACTGCAGGAAGAAACAAAAACGTATAAAATCATCAACTATAACAGCAATAATGCCGATCACGCATTCCTTGTCCGTGATCCGGACGGCAAAAGAAGCAGAAAAACGATCAGCCGGATGCTGTCATGGTTCGAAGAGATGGCGGAGAAGCGCAGAGAAGCCGACAAACTGCGGGAAGAACAGCAGAAGACGCTGGATGAAGTGGACCGCAGGATCGCAGACGGCTCGATCATACACCAGAAACTCTGGTCTTTCATAGAAGAAATCAATTCCGCTACGGAAGAACGTCTGGAAGCGACAGCCATTGTTGCCGCATACCGGAAATATACTTACCGGCAGTTCTTCCAGGAGATCCGGAGGTATGCGAAAGTCTTTTCCGCATTGAAGATGACCGGCGAGAATAAGTCAAGAGTCGCCTTCATCGGCGGTTCGGAACCGGAAACCTTCATGAACTTTTACGGAATGAATATGACCGGTGCACGGATCAGCGGTATTTCCATGCTGGAGTTCCTCAATTTTGAACGGCTCAAAAAGCTGGTCGAAACAGAAGGAATCACCGATGTGATCGTATCCTGCGTATGCGCAAATGTGCATGAACTGGCTGCTTTGTACAGGGAAAAGGAGTCACTCGGACTGCGGAACATCCTTCTGTACAGATCTGTCAAGTCACCGGTCTGCTGTACCAAGGCGGAACAGATGCTGTATGAAATGAAGATCTCAGCGATCAAGGCTCTGCCGGAAGCCGTGTTTATCAATGATCTCTTTGACAGATATGAATCAACACCGATCTCCTTCGAAGAGTATGAACCGGAAAAGGTGACGGTCGTTCTGCATACCTCCGGAACGACAAAAGGCGTGAGCAAACCGATCCCCTATACCGACAGTGAGATCAATGCCGGTGCACTGCATTTCCTGCAGGGAGATCTTTTCAGACCGAAGGCACCTAATGATGTGTCGCTGCACTGCCTGCCGGATACATCTGCCTGCTATGCTACCGTCGATCAGATGCATATGCCGCTTGCTTTTGGCTGTACGATCGTGCCGACGGATATGGCATTTTTGAGAGTGGATGTGATACCGGGAATCATTAAGCATTACAACGTCAATTTCCTTATGCTGAATGCGGTAGTGATGGAGGCTCTGCTCAGAAGAGGTTTGATGCCGGACAACTATTATTCCAGTCTGGACATTATTGCACTGGGAGGCACCTACCTTTCAACGACAGACAGAAGACGGTATTCGAATTATCTGAAACGGTATGGAAGCAGGGTAGGCATCACCAACGGTTACGGTCTTTCCGAAGCCTGCGGAGCCTGTGTCATTTCGCCGGATGGTTCGGATGATGACACTATAGGCTATCCCCTGCCCGGCATGTATTTCCTGCTGAAGGATGAAGATACCGGCGAATACCGGACGATCGAAGAAGGTCCGTGTACGGGAGTTCTTTATGTTTCTTCTGAATCGGTCAGCTGCGGCAAGCTCGACGGCGAGACGATCATCGAACATTTTCAGATTGGGGACAAGGATTATATCTGTACCTACGATCTGATCAAGGTCAACGAAAACGGAAGTCTGACCTATGTCGGCAGAGAGAACCGCTTCTTTGTCAACAACAGCGGCGTAAAGTTCAAGGCCGGTCCTGCGGAAACGAAGATCACTGCACAGCCTACCGTGGAAAACTGTGCCTTTGTTCCGTACTATGATAAATGGGCACACGATACGGTTCCGATGCTGTGCGTCAAGTTCGGGAAACAGGTCACTGATGCGGAACAGGAATCGATCAGGATCCTGACAGAAGTCTTTTTGAAAGACGAGGATATGCGTGACAGCAGTCTTCCGTGCAATGTGCTGATCGCAGACGAGATTCCGTACAACACGAACGGAAAGGTCAATGTGTACAAGGTTACCAGCGGTATGGTCAATGGGCAGCTCTATCAGGTCAAAATGGAATGGGATGGTGATACGATCACATCGCTCAGCCTGGAGAAAGTGAACAGAGCGAAATTCGGAAACCATGGTTATATGAAAGGCAACACAACAGTGGATCTTTAAGCCGCGTAAGTACGTAAACAAATATAATAATACTGATATATAAAAAAGGAGGATGATGATGTCTAAGAAGAACAAGAAAAACGGATTTGTATTCCCGAATATGCCGAAAATGGGAGAAATGCCGAAATTCCCGGGTTTTCAGAATATGTTTGATCCGGCGAACATGCCGGATATGAGCAATATGCCTATGCTGGATGAAAAGGAAATGCTGAAAATCCAGCAGCTGATGTCCGAGCTGTACAATCCGCTTAATTATGAGAAGACTCTGAATGATATGTATGCAAACTGGGTCAGTCTGTGGATGCCGAAGCTCAGCGACAAAGATAAGAAGAAACTGAAAAAGTTTATTCTTCCCTTCCTGGATGAAGAGGTGAAAAAACCCAAAAAGAAAAAAGCAAAGAAGAAATGTGCAAAATCTGCAGAGACGGGAGAAGCGGTTGAAGCAGAAGAAGTAAAAGAAGAAAAGACCGAGGCAGCAGCTGAAGCAAAGCCTGCAGTAAAAGCCGAAGAAAAAGCCGAAGAAAAAGCCCCGGAAAAAACAGCGAAAGCTGCAGAAAAAAAACCGGCCGAACCCAAGGTGGATGTGAAGCCGGTCGAAAAGGCTGATGAAAAACCGGCAGAAGCACCTGCGCCTTCAGAAAAGACGATTTCATATCTTGACTGATAACCGTTGACCCGGTCATCAGACAGGCTGCAGGTAAGAAGGAAGCCGTAATGATGATTGCCGCATCATATGCGGGAGACATTTTGGGTTTTGAGATCTGCAAACGAAAAGAACCGCACGGGAGATTATCCTGATGAGGTTCTTTTTTATTATGATCATTTGAAGAACACAGCATTAAGTGGATTTTCAAAGTTAGGCAGTTCAAAAAATACGCCGGAAGAAGAGAATAATGATACTATAGGCTACCCCTTCTCCGGTATTTCTGTTATGATAAAAAGCAGGAATAAAAGTGTATATCAGACGATCAGGAAAAGAGTGCGTTATCCTGTATAACACAAATGATTCAGAAAAATCTGCAGACAGCAGAAAAATATCTTTAATAAACAAATGCATACATTAATGTATAAGCAAGGAGAATGAGGATGGCCAAGAACAACAAGAAAAACGA
>JABUSX010000137.1 GCA_021442545.1 Eubacterium sp.
GCAATATGGTGGATGAGGATTTGATCTTTGCAATTCTGAAAGAGGGTTCCGCAGAAGAATGCGTACATCATCTGATAGATGAAGCAAATGCGAACGGCGGCCGCGACAATATTGCCGTGGTTGTGGCAGAGATCTGATGATCGGATTTGTCAGATAGAGTTTAAAAATAAGGGGATACGAAAGCATCCGCATCTGCAGGGTGCAGTTGGAAATCCGGGGGAGTATCAGATAGTAAGGAGTGAAGCATGCTAAAAGAAGGAATCGTTTTAGGCGAGCGGTATGAAATCATCTCGCGGATCGGTGCCGGCGGAATGGCGGACGTGTATAAAGTCCAGGATCATAAGCTGAACCGTCTCGTTGCCGCAAAGGTGATGAAAGCGGAATTTCGCGAAGACGCAGGTTTTGTTGTCAAATTCCAGAAAGAAGCACAGGCAGCCGCCAAGCTCTCACATCCGAATGTGGTGAATGTATACGACGTCGGAGAAGATCGTGGTCTGTATTACATTGTGATGGAACTGGTTGAGGGGATCACCCTCAAGAACTATATCGCCCGCAAGGGAAAACTGAGTGTAAAAGAAGCAACGAGTATTGCCATCCAGGTTTCTCTCGGGCTGGAAGCAGCACATAATGTCGGGATCGTTCACCGGGATGTCAAGCCTCAGAATATCATGATCTCGACGGACGGAAAGGTCAAGCTTTCCGATTTCGGCATTGCCAAGGCGATCAATTCCAATACGATTACGGCCAATGTCATGGGTTCGGTGCACTACAGCTCTCCCGAGCAGGTGCGCGGCGGTATCTCGGATGCCAAGAGTGATATTTATTCGCTCGGCATTACCATGTATGAGATGGTCACCGGACGCGTTCCCTTCGACGGGGATACTACGGTTGCGATCGCGATCAAGCATCTTCAGGAAGAGATCGTTCCGCCGTCAATCTATACGCCGGATCTTCCTTATTCCCTGGAACAGATCATATTAAAATGTACGCAGAAGGATCCGAACCGCCGTTACAGCAATGTCGGCGATATGATCGATGATCTGAAGCATTCGCTGATCGATCCGCAGGGGAATTTTGTGACGCTTGCGCCTCTGTCCGCTCCGGGTGCACAGAAGGCTCCGGCTGCCGATCCGAATATGGCGCGCCAGAGGGTGAATCCCGAACAGCGGAGAGTCAGCAGGAGCGAATCCTCCGAGCGTGAACGGGCTGCCGCTGAGATGGAACGCCGCAGAAACAGAGAACGTTATATCCAGCCGGATGACGACCCGGATGAAGACGAAGAGGCGTCCGGCCTTGAAAAGGCCGTCACGATCGGCGGTTTCATTATCGGTGCCGTGATCATTCTGATCCTGATCCTGGTGATCGGAAATATGGCCGGGATATTCCATTTCGGAAAGAACAATCAGCAGGTAAATCCGACGGTGACCCCGACGGCAACGCCGACTCCCACCGCAACGGCTCAGGTCACGGTTCCCGATCTGCGCGGCATGACGCTGGAGCAGGCGACACTGGCAGCCAACGAACGGAGCATCGGTGTTCGTCAGGCCGGTTTCGAAGCATCGGAATCGGTTGTTGAAGGCGCAATTATTTCCCAGAGCCCGGAGGCCAATTCTTCCGTGAATCAGGGAACAACGATCGAAGTCGTTCTGAGCAGCGGCAGACCGGTGGTCACGATCCCGGTCGGACTGGCGGGGCTTCCGCTGGATCAGGTCCGCAGCCAGATCGAAGGGCTGGGACTCCAGACGAAGGAAGAACAGCAGAACAGTGCCACGGTTGAGATCGGCAATGTGATCTCGGTCAATCCCTCGGAGGGATCGTCCGTTGCCACGGGATCGATCGTGACGATCTATGTCAGCAAGGGACCGGATACCTCCTCATATGTCGACGTTCCGAGCGTGGTGGGGCAGGATCAGGCGACGGCCGTTGCGACACTTCAGACTCTGGGGCTTTCGCCGACAATCGCAAATACAACGAATGAGGCCTTTGATTACGGCATTGTTCTGGATCAGACAAATGTAGGAGAAAACGTACCGCGCGGAACCCAGATCACACTGACGGTCAACAACTTCCAGACGCCGACTCCGGCACCCGAGGAGCCGCAGGGCGAAAAGAACTTTGTCTGCTACAGCCCGCTTTCGAGACCGGATGGTTATACAGGCGGTTACGTTGAGCTTATCCTTGTGCAGGGTATGAATTCATCGACGATCTATGCGGGGCCGGATCCCTGGACAGCCGGTGATTTCACGACTCCGATCGAAAGCACATCCGGAGAAACCGGAGAGATCGATGTATACGAGGAAGGAATTCTGATCGCCCGTTATCCGAACGTTGTATTTGAACCGAAGCTGTAAGTTTCTATGCTGTATCAGGAAGAAATCGAAGGAACGATTATAAAAGCAATTGCCGGATTCTATTATGTCGCGACAGTAGAATCCGGCATTTATGCGTGCCGGGCGAGGGGTCTCTTCCGGAAGCTCGGGATCAGGCCGCTGGTCGGAGACCGGGCACGGATCCGGGTCACGGATGAGCAGGATAAGGAAGCCAGCCTGAACGATATCCTGCCGCGGCGCAATGCACTGATCCGTCCGTCCGTTGCGAATGTCGATCAGGCGCTTCTGCTGTTTTCCCTGCGTTCGCCGGATCCGGAAAGCAGTCTGCTGGACCGTTTCCTGGTTCTGATGGAGAACCGGAAGATCCCGGTTATTCTGTGCTTCAATAAAACGGATCTGGTTCAGGAAAAAGAGAGATGTTTCTGGAAGGAACGCTGTGAAGCCTGCGGTTATACGGTCTTCCTTCTGAATGCGGTTAAAGGAGAAGGCGTGGATGCACTGCGTTCCCTCCTCCGGGGAAAAACGACCGTGATCACAGGACCTTCCGGAGCCGGAAAATCCACCCTGATCAATCAGCTTCAGGATACGGTTCGAATGGAGACAGGGGAGATCAGTACAAAGCTGAACCGGGGGAAAAATACCACACGGCATGCGGAGCTGATTCCCTGCGGAAATCATACCTTCATCTGTGATACCCCCGGTTTTACTTCTCTGGATATGCCGGGAATCGAAGCACAGAATCTGGACAGCTGTTTTCCGGAATTTTCATCCTTCAGGCCGGAATGCTATTTCCCGGACTGTGCTCACATGGAAGAGACAAGCTGCGGAGTAATCCGGGCTGTAAAGGAAGGAAAAATTGCGGAAGACAGGTACGCCAGTTACCGTCGTTTTTATGAAGAACTGAAAGAACGAGAGAAAAGGAGATATTAAGATGGCTGCTAAAAAAGGATTGTATCCCTCTTTGTTGTCTGCGGACTTTGCTCATCTGGGAAGAGACTGCCGCAGTCTGGAAGAACTGGGCGTGACCGATCTGCATCTGGATGTGATGGACGGGCGTTTTGTGCCGCAGGTTTCCTTCGGAGAACCGCTTCTTGGTTCGCTCAGAAAGTCCACGTCGCTGGTTTTTGATGTTCATCTGATGGTGGAACATCCGGAAGACCGTATTGCCAGTATGAAAGCGGCCGGTGCCGATCGTCTGACCGTCCACGCAGAGGGCTGTTATCATCTGGATCGTGTTCTGCAGGCAATTCATGATGCCGGTATGGAAAGCGGTGTGGCGCTGAATCCTTCGACGCCGCTCTGCGTTCTGGATTATATTCTTGATAAGGCAGACCAGATTCTGCTGATGTCGGTCAATCCCGGATACGGCGGACAGAGCTATATCCCTTCAGCAACGGGAAAGATCGCCGAACTGCGGAAAAAACTGGATGAAAGCGGGCATGCCGACATGCCGATCCAGGTAGACGGCGGCATTTCCGTTAAGAATGCAGCCATGATCCTGGAAGCAGGGGCGGATCGCCTTGTTGCGGGTTCCGGAGTCTTCAACGGGAATATGGCGGATAATGTAAAACAGTTCCTTCAGATGATCTGAACCGGTCTTATTTCTTAAAAAAATGTAAAAATGCCCTGGTTTGTCCCGGCAGAGCAGCTGCTCCGCCGGGGCTTTTTTTCTGCATAAATAAAGGGTTTTCCCCGTAAAAAAGGAAGAAAACGGGGAACGAAAACGACGTTTCCGGAGCACTCTCGGCAAAACAAAATTTCTTGACTTGTATATATAAATCGAATATCATCTCTTTAAATTATTTTAATTAAATAATTTTACGTAAATAAATGTATCTAAAAAAATGTATCTAAAAAATTCTATGTAAAAAAACAGAACATTTAAGGAGGCAATTATGAGTTTTGAAGAATTACAGGATATCATCGTGGAAAACATCGGCTGCGAAGCAGATCAGGTAACACTTGAGGCGAGTCTCAGCGAAGATCTGGGCGCGGATTCCCTTGCTGCGGTAGAACTGGTCATGGCGATCGAAGAAGCATCCGGTATTACCATCGACGACAGTGAAGTGGCAAACTTCAAGACGGTTGGCGATATTATGAACTTCCTGGCGGCTCATCAGGAATAACAGAGCCGCAGAAACGGACAGAACAGCGGGTGAACGGCTGCAGGAAACAGCAGATACAGGGCGGGAGGTCCCCCCTGCTTTTTTCAGAGAGGAAGCTTCATGGAACAACAGGAAATTTATGAACTCATGTCCCGTTTTGAACATGGTTCGATCCAGAGCATAAAGATTTCAAGTCAGGATTTTTCTATTGAGATGACAAAGGCTGCACCGGCGGCTCCGGTTCCCGCTGCTTCCGCAGTTTCCTGTGTACCGGTGGTGCCGGTCAAAAATGAGGAAGCGGAAATGCCTGCGATCACGGCTCCTATGGTGGGAACCTTCTATGTAGCCTCGGATCCGGATCAGCCGCCCTTTGTTTCGGTCGGCGATCGTGTAAAAAAAGGGCAGACGGTCTGTCTGATCGAAGCCATGAAGATGATGAGCGAGATCAAGGCTCCCTGTGACTGTGTCATTGAAGAAGTCGTAAAGGAAGACGGGCAGCTTGCTGCATTCGGCGATGCCCTGCTGCGTTACCGGCCATGCTGAAACGTGTGCTGATTGCAAACCGGGGCGAGATCGCCCTGCGTATCCTGCGTGCATGCAGGGAAATGAATATCGAAACCGTAGCTGCATATTCCGAAGAGGACCGTGAAGCGTTATATGTGCAGCTGGCTCCCTCTTCCGTCTGTATCGGACCTTCCAAAGCATCAGAGAGTTATCTGAATCAGAATGCACTTCTGACGGCGGCTCTGGCTACAGGCTGTGACGGTATACACCCCGGATACGGATTTCTGTCTGAAAATGCAGATTTTGCCGACGCCTGTGCCGAAGCGGGTCTGACATTTATCGGTCCTTGCGGCGATACGATCCGCAGAGCCGGTGCAAAATCGGAAGCAAGGGAGAGAATGTGTGCGGCAGGTGTTCCGGTCACACCCGGTTCCGACGGTACCGTAAACAGCGTGGCAGAAGCGCTTGCCGTGGCAGAGCGTGTCGGCTATCCGGTACTTCTGAAAGCGTCTGCAGGCGGCGGCGGCCGCGGAATCCGCAGATGCAATCATGCCGGTGAACTGCCGGCTGCTTTTGAAGAAGCCAGATCGGAAGCAAGAGAC
>JABUSX010000250.1 GCA_021442545.1 Eubacterium sp.
GTCTGCTCAGGCACACTCTGAAACTCTGTACTTCCCTGCTGTGCTGCATTCTGAGTTTCAAAACCTGTCTGCTCAGGCACACTCTGAAACTCTGCACTTCCCTGCTGTGCTGCATTCTGAGTTTCGAAACCTGACTCTTCAGACGGGCTCTGAAACACTAAAGTTTCCTGCTGTGGTATATTCTGAGATTCAGAACCTGCCTGTTCTGCTGCATGGTTCTGTACCGGCGCTTCTGCCCCCGGCGTTTCAGCAGCCGGAAACGGCTTTCCGCAAGTCGGACAGAATTTGGAATTGTCTTCGCATGCTGCTCCGCAGCCTGAACAATTTTTCATATGAACGCCCCCTTTCTTTTTCTGTATCTGGTGCTGCTGTCGTGATTTCAGATCCTGTCTTCAGAACAACAGGTTCAGATACCGCTCTGAGAACCGGCCGAATTCCGATTCTGTTTCTGAAAGCCGGCTGTAAAAAAAGCTGACTGTAAAAGATGACAAAATTATATCATCTCTTCTCCGTCTGCAAAGCGTTTTTAGATTCTTTTCACATACGTCAGAGTCTTTTCATACATATGGAAAATATATGGAAAAAAGCTTTCTGATTCTTTCCGGCAAAAGCACTTGCCCCCGACAGATTATTTTGTGGTATGATGCAGAGGATCGAGTTCTTATTCTATAGGAGGAAACCTGCATAATGAAAACTTACTCACCTGTTAAAGAAGGCAAAGTCAGAGAGATCTACGATATCGGAGAAAACCTGATCATGGTGGCGACCGACCGGATCTCCGCATTTGATGTGATCCTGAAAAATACGATCACCGGAAAGGGCAAAGTCCTCACGCAGATGTCCCGTTTCTGGTTCGATCTTACGAAAGACATCGTGCCGAATCACATGATCAGTGTGGATACGGCAGATATGCCGGAGTTTTTCCGTCAGGAAAAATTTGACGGAAATGCCATGCTCTGCCGGAAACTGACGATGCTTCCGATCGAATGCATCGTGCGCGGCTATATCACGGGAAGCGGCTGGGAAAGCTATAAGAAGAACGGCACCGTCTGCGGCATTCAGCTGCCGGAAGGGCTTCAGGAATGCGATCAGCTTCCGGAGCCGCTTTACACGCCCAGCACCAAGGCCGATCTCGGCGATCATGATGAAAACATCAGCTACGAACAGAGCATCACTGTGCTGGAACGGGATTTCCCGGGACACGGAGAAGAGTATGCAGCAAAGCTTCGCGACTGCACACTGGCTCTTTACAAGGCCTGTGCGGAACATGCGAAAAAGCGCGGCATCCTGATCGCCGACACCAAATTTGAATTCGGTCTGGATGAAGACGGAAACGTCGTCCTTGCCGACGAAATGCTGACACCGGACAGCAGCCGCTTCTGGCCGGCAGAGGGTTACGCACCCGGACACGGACAGCCCTCCTTCGACAAGCAGTTCGTCCGTGACTGGCTGAAGGCAAATCCGGACAAGGGCTATGAGCTTCCGCAGGACGTCATCGACAAGACGATTGCCAAATACCTCGAAGCCTACGCACTGCTGACCGGAAAGGTTCTTGATATTTCCCTTTCATAAAAAAACGCCTGCTGACCGAAGTCAGCAGGCAATTTTTTATTTTTTTTGCATACGTGCATTCATCCATTCCAGAATATCACTGTCGACCGTTTCCTTATCCGGCTCATTCAGAATCTCGTGGCGGTCTTCCGGATAAAGCTTACAGGTCACATCCGTCATGCCAAGCGACTTGTATACTTCCTCCAGTTTCTTCGGTCCCTTTCCGAAATCCCCGACAGGATCCTCCGCACCGGAGACAATAAGAACCGGAAGGTCTTTCGGGATCTGCTTCATCAGGCTGCTGCTCTGCGCCTTCTGAATACCGCGGAGCATATTTTTGTATCCGTTGACCGTGAAAATAAACTGACAGAGCTTATCTTCATGGAACTGCTTTACGACTTCCCTGTCTCTGGTCAGCCAGGCGCCGGGCGGGTAGTCCGGATCGTCCGGTCTTTCGTAGGACCCGACTGCCATATTGTTGATCGTCTCGCTGCGGTACATTTCACCATGCAGCAAAGATGCTGCTGTGCAGGCCGCCTGTCCGAACAGAAGCTTCGCACTGTCCGTATAGCCTGTTCCCATGATGATGGCGCCCGATATCCCATTTCCGTAAATGGCCATATACTGACGCACAAGGAAGGAACCCATGCTGTGTCCCATAATAAAATAGGGAACACCGGGATGCTCCTCCTGAAGCTGCTTCTGCAGGGTGCGCATGTCGGAAAGCAGGTTCAGATTGCCGTCCGGCTCACCGAAATAGCCCCTGTGTTCCGGATCCGTGACCGACCAGCCGTGACCCAGATGATCGTTTCCTGCCGTCAGGATCCCCTGCTCCGCCATTGCCGCCGCAAAACGGTCAAAACGTTCAATATGCTCGATCATTCCGTGGGAGATCTGCAGGATCGCACGAACCTCACCCTTTGGCTCCCACGACAAAACGCGGATCGAAGTCTTTCCGTCTTTGGACGTAAACAGACTTTTCACAGTTGATACTTCCATAAACACTGCCCTTCCATTTTCATGTGCTGTCCGATTCGCCCTTTCCGGTCAGAGCACACGGCGCCGTGATGCTTTTCAGCACGCCGACGATCGATCTGAAATCCGGAATTACAGGACAGACACCCCTCGTAATCATTACTTACTGTAAATTCATGATACCACATGTCCGCTTCAAGGTCAGCAGAATTTATTTTCAGAAATTCACCCCCCCCTGAGAATGAACACAGCTCTGATGAATCTGTGAAACGACCGGCAATTTTCTTCTGCAAAAGTTTTTTCGGGAAAACAGAGCAGCCAGAAAAACCGCGGAACGACACGCGGTTTTCTGCGTAAGATTACTCCCGGAAAGTGAGCGCAATTCCGTTGAATTTCAGGAACAGAGGATGTCAGTTATTCAGATGGCTTTTCTGCGGAAGCCTGCTCCCGGAAAGAGAGCGCAGCTCCGATAAATCCGCGGAACAGCGGATGGCTCTTGTTCGGACGGCTCTTAAATTCCGGATGGTACTGTACGCCGACGTAGAAATCCCGATCGGAAAGCTCGACCGTTTCCACCAGCCTGCCGTCAGGCGAAAGACCGGCGAGCGTCAGCCCCGCCTTTTCAAATGCATCCCGGTACTCGTTGTTGAATTCATATCTGTGGCGGTGACGTTCACGGATCTCAGGCAGACCATAACATTTTTCGAGTGTCGAACCGGGCTTGACAACACAGGGATATGCCCCAAGGCGGAGCGTGCCGCCCTTGTCGACTTCGTCACTCTGTCCCGGCATGAAATCAATGACCTTATGGGTGCAGGTCTCATTAAACTCTCCGGAATTTGCATCCGGGATCTGCAGCACGTTTCTGGCATATTCGATCACGGCGATCTGCATACCGAGACAGATCCCGAAGTAGGGAAGCCTGTTTTCTCTCGCATACTGCGCGGCAAGAATCATGCCCTCGATGCCCCTGTCTCCGAAGCCGCCGGGAATGATAATGCCGTCCAGTCCGGAAAGCATTTCCGAAACACTGTCTTTTGTGATCTGCTCAGAATCCAGCCACTGGATCTTCACGTGGGCATTGTGAAAATAACCCGCATGACGGAGGGCTTCCGCCACCGAAAGGTAGGCATCATGCAGCTGTGTGTATTTGCCGACAAGACCGATCCGCACGGTGTGCTGCCTCGTTTTGCTGCTCTCCACCATTTTTTTCCATTCATCAAGATCCGGTTCCGGAGCATCGATTCCCAGTTCCCGGCAGACAACACCCGAAAAATGACTCTTTTCAAGCATCAGCGGGGCCTCATACAGGCAGGAAAGCGTGATATTTTCGATGACGCAGTCCGGCTTCACATTGCAGAACATGGAGATCTTCCGGAAAATGGATTCCTCGAGAGGCCGGTCGCAGCGAAGCACGATAAGGTTCGGATTGATCCCCATCCCCTGCAGTTCCTTCACCGAATGCTGGGTGGGTTTGGATTTGTGTTCGTCCGACCCGCTCAGGAAGGGAACGAGGGTGACATGAATAAACAGGCTGTTCTCCCGCCCGACTTCCAGAGAGATCTGACGAACCGCCTCCAGGAACGGCTGTGACTCGATATCGCCGATGGTTCCGCCGATCTCCGTGATCACGACATCCGCGTCCGTCTGCTTGGCAACACGGTACACAAAATTTTTGATCTCATCGGTGACATGAGGAATGATCTGAACCGTGGAACCCAGGTATTCGCCTCTCCGCTCTTTGTTGAGCACGTTCCAGTAGACCTTTCCTGTAGTCAGATTGGAATAGCGGTTCAGATCTTCGTCGATGAAACGCTCGTAATGGCCCAGATCCAGATCCGTCTCCGCGCCGTCCTCCGTCACATCCGGCCAGGGGAAGGTGCCGTACAGCACGTTGAAGGCCCGGATCTGAGGATAATCCTCAAAGACCCGCAGGTCCGGCACCCATTCGTAGCCGGCGTAGGTGGGCTGGCACACGGTGGTCCGGTAACCCGCCCGGCTGAAGATCAGGGGCAAGGTCAGCAGAGCCTCCTCGTGCTTTTCCCGCAGGGTCTTCTCCGGCCGGGCATTGATCTTTTCCGGGGTATAATCGTATCCCGCCAGCAGGGCCGGCAGGGCCATGTTGGTGCAGGGACCGTAGCCCAGGGTGTTGGGATAATAGGTAAAGCCCTCCAGCATCTCCCGGATCTCCGGCTTTTCCTCCATCAGATAGGGCAGATAATTGGTCAGGGCCCGATCCGCCATGAAAACGATGACGTTCTTTCCCTTGCGGCTCAGGGGGATCTCCGGCATGCTCTCCGAGGATACGGTGGTTTCCCGGATCTCCCCGTAGGCCCGGTGGATCTCCAGGGCGTTCAGGCCGAAAAGGGTTCCCGCCGCCAGGCACAGCACCAGGCAGGCCATATGCAGGATCTCCGGCTTCTTTTCCCGGAGCCGGGTCACCAGGCCGATGATCAGCATCAGGGCCCCGCCGTTCAGCAGGATATCCGACAGCCGGGTCACCGGCGCGGTATCATACTGCAGCAGGGCGGAGATCCGGCCGTAATTCGTGCCGAAGAACAGGTAGGTGACTCCGGCGCAGAAGGCCGCCGCCCCCAGGGTCACGGCGTACCGGCTCCGTCCCCGCTCCGTGGCCAGGGCATAGAACACCCGCAGCCAGATCAGGAAGGTCCCCGCCGCCTGAAGCAAGGCGGAGAGCACATACCGCAGGGGCGAGGCCGGATCCAGGAAGTTCACGAACTCCGAAGGCGACGCCTTGATCACCGCCGAGGGGATCAGGGCCCCGGTAAGCAGGGTCAGGAACAGACAGGAAAGCAGGAACAGAAGCCGGTTTCCCTTGGCCGTCCCCGGGATCTTCCCTTTCCCTTCCTTCTCCCGGGGGGCGGGAAAGAACAGGTTCTTCACCAGGGAAAACAGGTTGTTCAG
>JABUSX010000214.1 GCA_021442545.1 Eubacterium sp.
CTCCTTGATGAAATCCATATCCGCTTTCCGCGCTGCTGACTGCATGATAGATAGCTTCCTGCATGACTTCTGCCGCCAGCGTACCGATCAGATCTTCATCTGCAGGAACATTCCCTGTCGACATGGCATAGATCATATCACCATCTACAGAAGTGAACACCGGTGAGATTGCCCTTGCATAACCCCCATGAGCCATGGAAGCAATTTTTGTCATCCGGTATTTACTGAATTTCCCGTTTGTAAGGATCACTCCGATCGTTGTATTACCTGTAAACTTATTCTCAACAACCCGTTTATGCTCCGCAATCATAAGTTCCCTTATGGACTCAAACCCTCTGCCGTCTGCCCTCCGCATTCCGGCGATGCACTTTCCGTCCCGGTCATAAATATTACCAAGTGCATTCAGACAGACAATTGCACCAACGCAGATTTCACCTATTCGAATCGCATAACTGCCCATTCCTGTTTTGGTACACCATTTCATGCCCTTCATCTTGCCGACTGTAGCTCCCGTACCGGCGCCGTAACAGCCATCCTGATAATTATCAGCATAAGCACCCTCACATGCCCTCAAAGCAAGCTGTTCATCGGGACGAACAGAAAAGCTGCCGCAGCCCAGATCAAAGATATCCGACTGCACAACGAGAGGTACAACACCATCCCCTACAGGAAAGCCGACTCCTTTTTTCTCGAGAAAGTTCATAACTCCTGTGGCTGCTCCGAGTCCGTATGCACTTCCTCCGCTCAATAAGACTGCATGAATCGGGTTTTCTGAGGAATTCGCAGACAAAAGCTGCGTATCCCGGGATGCCGGACCGCCGCCGCGTATGTCTACCCCCACAGAAGCTCCGCTCTCACAGATCACAACCGTGCATCCAGTTGCGTTTACCTTATCCTCGGAATTGCCGATGCGGACGCCTTCCATTTCCCTGATACTGATTTCTTTCACAAAAGGGTTATTCTCCAGAAAAGATTTAGCCATATGTATTCTCCATTTTCTCACAGTTCAAATTCCGCACCGGACGCCATGGCTGCAAGTCTGTCTCCAAGAACAGATTTCAGCCAGGCAAAGGCTATGCTCCCGGTGCAGTGACCACTGTAAAAGACAGTGTCGGGAATCTGCATAAGCCGTGCAGCCACCTCTTCTGTTTCCTCCCGGGAATATGCCGCAGAATCCGCACCCGAAGGACCCATCATATGAAAGCCTCCAAAAAAGGCTTTGATTTTTTTATCCGGAAATGCAGTCCGGATCTCGTCCATTATGTTATCCACTCCTGCGTGAGAACAACTGTTAAAGCACACAAGCCCATCTTCTTCTTCAAAAACAATCGTCTGTTCATGAGAAAAATCGTCATACTCCACTCTGTTATCAACAACAGTACACATATGCGTGCGCTTTGCCCTGTCTGAAAAATCCTTTAATGAATGAGGCAGGATGCAAATGCCTTTTTCAATTTCCTTACGGCCGTTTACATACTCAAAACGGTTTGAATACGTGTCCAATATTCCCTTCGGTATTCCGATATATTTTTTGACAGGTCCCGCTATTTTATAGTAATACTTTTGCCTGCAGGTTTCCTGAAGATATACCTTTGCAGCTGTATTTTCTTCAAAAAACCGCGGAAATCCACCGGAATGATCAAAATGGGCATGGGACAAAAACGCAGCTTTGATCTTGTCCAGCTCAACTCCCATTTTTTCTGCATTATCAGCAAATAATCCGCTGGCTCCGGTATCAACCAGGTATGCACGATTCCCGTATTCCACATACAGCGAGAGCCCATGTTCACCGCAGAACGACTGCTGAGAATTGTTTTCAACCAGAACCTTTACATTCATTTTTCCTTACATCCTCTTTTTTCTGTATTCGGAACTACGGTAAAATCGCATATATTGTCATTAACTTTTACGTTATTTTCTGGTTTCTCTTTTCGTTTCCAACGCATTCACTTTTACGGCAGCATCTCTCTGTCTGCTAAAAAAACTTCCGGAAAGAATCGGATCCTCCCGGAAGTTGTACGTCTTTTTATCTGAACATCATTCAGGCAAGAGCCTGCTTTGCGATCTCAACGAGCTTTGCGAAGCCTTCTTTATCCGTAACGGCCATATCTGCAAGCACCTTACGATCCAGATCCACACCGCTCTTCTTGAGCCCGTAGATGAAACGGCTGTAAGAAAGCCCGTTCAAACGTGCTGCCGCATTGATTCTGGCGATCCAAAGCTGACGGAACTGGCGCTTGCGCTGTTTTCTGCCTGCATACGCGGATGTCAGTGCACGCATGACACTCTGCTTTGCGATACGATACTGTTTACTTCTGGCACCTCTGTAACCCTTGGCCAGTTTCAGGACTCTGTTGTGTTTTTTTCTGGCGTTCAAGCCGCCTTTGATTCTTGCCATTGTCTATTCCTCCTTTAACAAGCCATCAGGCATACGGTAAAACCTTTTTCATGTTGCGTACGTTTGTCTGATCGAGAACTGTCGCTTTACGAAGATTCCGTTTCCGTTTCGGCGATTTCTTTGTAAGAATATGGCTCTTATACGCTTTATTCCGAACCAGTTTTCCGGTTCCTGTGGTTTTGAACCGCTTAGCCGCAGCCCGTTTTGTTTTCATTTTCGCCATTACTTTACCCTCCTGCATCTTTTACTTGCGTGTTTGTCCCAGGACCATCGTCATATTGCGCCCTTCAACCTTAGCCGGCTTTTCAACAACGGCCACGTCTGAAAGCGTCTCGGCGAATTCCTCCAGGATATGTTTACTGTTCTGCATATGCGCCATTTCCCTTCCGCGAAAACGGAGTGTCACTTTGACTTTATCTCCCTTGGAAAGAAATTTTCTGGCTGCGCCGACCTTTGTATTCAGGTCATTTGCTCCGATATTGGGAGACATCCGGATCTCCTTGATCTCCACAATATGCTGTTTTTTACGCGCTTCTTTCTCACGGCGGGCCTGCTCATACCGAAAGCGCCCGTAATCCACAATCTTACAGACTGGCGGTTTGGCTGCAGGAGCAATCTTTACCAGATCAAGCCCTGCTTCCTGTGCCTTAAACCAGGCATCTTTTGCCGACATGATACCGAGCTGTTCACCATTTTCACCGATCAGACGGACCTCCGGATCCCGGATCTGTTCATTAATACTGTATTTAATGATTCTTTCCTCCGTTAAAGCTGATAAAAAAAGAGCAGATGACGCAGCATCTACTCTTACCATACGACAGAATTAAAAAACCCTTTTCCGTATTGACCCGAGCTGCGCCTCCGCACTCAGGTGAGAGAAGATCTCTGCTTTATTGTCACCAGAAAACAAGATACCACCTCTTCATGACAGTGTCAAGAAAGAGTTACAAAAACCGCTTCCTGAGCAGCATATCCACCAATTCTTCATTTGTACGTGTATGGGCAAAGAGATTCAGTATGTTCTCTCCCGCTTCTTCTGCCTTCAGACCATTGAGAGCCCGTCTCATAATCATAACAGCATCCATCTCATTTTTTGTAAGAAGAAGATCCTCCCGCCTTGTGCCGGATTTTCCGAGATCGATCGCAGGAAATACCCTGCGTTCCTGAAGCTTTCTGTCCAGAATGAGTTCCATATTTCCGGTGCCCTTGAACTCTTCATAAACAACGTCATCCATCTTGCTTCCGGTCTCAACCAGAGCCGTTGCCAGTATGGTCAGACTTCCGCCTTCCCGCATATTCCGCGCAGCGCCGAAGAAACGCTTCGGCATATGCAGCGCCGCCGGATCCAGGCCACCGGAAAGCGTCCGCCCGCTCGGCGGCACGACCTGGTTATATGCACGAGCCAGCCGCGTGATGCTGTCTATAAATATAATGACATCCTTATGCGATTCCACCAGGCGTTTTGCACGTTCGATCACCATCTCGGAAACACGTTTATGGTGCTCGGGAAGTTCATCAAAGGTGGAATAAATCACTTCCACGTTATCGCCGCAGACGGTCTCCCGGATGTCTGTCACTTCCTCAGGACGCTCATCAATAAGAAGGATGATCAGATGCATCTCCGGATCATTACGCAGTATGGATTTTGCCGCATCTTTTAACAGCGTCGTTTTCCCGGCTTTCGGAGGCGAAACGATCATACCACGCTGCCCTTTTCCGATCGGGCTGACCAGATCCACGATACGCATGGCCGTTGTTCCATCCGGCCGTTCCAGGTGAATCCGTTCATTCGGAAAGATCGGAGTCATATCTTCAAAACGCACACGGCGGATATTCTGAGAAGGATGCTTTCCGTTAACGCTCTTCACAAATAAAAGAGCGGAGTAACGCTCGTTCTGTGATTTAACTCTTTTGTTGCCGCATACGATATCGCCGGTTCTGAGACCGAATCTGCGGATCTGAGAAGGAGAAACATAGACGTCATCGTCTCCGGGAAGGAAGTTTTCGGAACGAATGAAGCCGTATCCATCCGCCATAACCTCCAGAATTCCATTTGCCTCTCTTCCGCTGTCCAGCTCGGAAAGTTCCGGTTTCATGTTTTCCTGCGCAGATAAACGCCTGGCAGAAAGCTCTTCCGTATGATCCTTTGAATTATCAAAAAGCTCTCTGTTTTCAACGGATCTTTCACTTTGTTCCGGTTCCCTGTTCTGCTGTTCAAAGAATCTGGTTTTCTGTTCAGGCTCTTTATCCTGCTGTGCAGAAAACCTGGATTTCTGTTCGGGTTCTTTATCCTCTTTTTCTCTCTGTACAGGCACCCTGTCTTTTTGATCGGGTGCATCTTCCTTTTGTTTTATCCTTCTGTCTTTTAAAGCAGACGTCTTTTCTTTCTGAACAGAAGAAGTTTCCTTCTGATCAGTTGTTTTTCTTTTCAGACCATCTGCCTTTTCTTTCTGACCGGATGTTTTTTTAGGTGAAAGAGAACGTCTGTCTTTTTTATCAGACAACTGAACTTTTTTCTCGGATTGTTTCGTTTCCGATACGGAACGCTTGCTCTTTTCTGCTATCTCAGGTATTTCATCTGAAGAATTGTCTGCAGATTTCTCTTCTTCCTTTTTAAGTTTTGTTTCGGCACGATCCGCTTCGATCATTACCTCAACGAGTTCCGGTTTCCGAAGTGTGGAAATGCCTTTCAAACCACGTGCCTTTGCTACTGCACGCAGTTCTGAAAGCGGCAGCGAACTGTATCTCTCACGCATGACATCTTCATTCATAACAAACAACAGACCTTTCTGATGTCCTGACCCTTATCTTTAAAAAACTGGGAAAATTAAGAAAAACTGGAATTTCTGAAGAAGTGCGGCCAACAGGACTTGAACCTGCATGGTTTCCCAACGGGACCTAAACCCGCCGCGTCTGCCAATTCCGCCATGGCCGCTGAATAACAGACTCCGTAAAAATGAAGCATCGGGGACTCGAACCCCGGACAACTTGATTAAAAGTCAAGTGCTCTACCACC
>JABUSX010000004.1 GCA_021442545.1 Eubacterium sp.
ATCACGATAATTTTTTAACCCTTAAATAGATATCCATGGATCTTCTTGAAAAGATCCGCAGTAAGCAGGAACTGGCAGCCGGAACCAACAATATGCTGATCTGGATCGCAAGTATTGCCTTGCTGGTCGGCGGAATCGGTGTTATGAATATTATGCTGGTTTCCGTCACGGAGAGAACTCCGGAGATCGGTCTCAGGAAGGCTCTCGGTGCGAGAAAGCGACGGATTCTGACGCAGTTTCTGACGGAGTCCGTTCTGCTCACCAGTTTCGGAGGGGTGATCGGCGTTGTAGTCGGTATCATTCTGGCAAAGGTGATCTCCGGCGTATCCAATACCCCCATGGCGATCAGCGTGCCGTCGATCATTCTCGGCGTCGTCTTTTCCATGTGCATCGGCATTATTTTCGGACTGGTTCCTTCCATAAAGGCGGCGAACCTGAATCCGATCGACGCGCTGAGAAGAGAGTAAAATCACAGAGAGAAACGTGACCTATAAGACATCATTGTAAATGGAGAGATATGCATTATGAAGAAACTTCTGGAAATGTTAAGCGCGGAGCTTTCCGGTGCCTTTGAAAAAGCAGGTTATGACGGTTCATACGGGCGGGCAGTCCCCTCCAACCGTCCGGATCTCTGCGAATTTCAGTGCAACGGGGCAATGGCAGCGAAGAAAGTATACAAAAAGGCACCTGTGGAGATCGCAAAGGATGTGGCGGCAAAACTTTCGGATTCTGCCGTGTTTTCACGTGCCGAAGCAGTTATGCCCGGCTTTCTGAATCTTGATCTGAGAGAGGCTTTCCTGACGGACTATCTCACACAGATGGCGGAGGATGAAGAACTTTCCGTGGAAAAAGCAAAGGAGCCCCGTACGCTGATCGTGGATTACGGCGGACCGAATGTGGCGAAGCCGCTTCATGTCGGCCATCTGCGGGCAGCCATCATCGGCGAATGCCTGAAGAGGCTCGGACGCCGTCTCGGGGATCACGTGATCGGGGATGTTCATCTCGGTGACTGGGGGCTTCAGATCGGTCTGATCATTACGGAACTTAAGAAGAGAAAACCGGATCTGGTCTACTTCGATCCGGATTATGAGGGTGATTATCCGGAAGAAGCACCCTTTACGCTTGCGGATCTCGAAGAAATCTATCCGGCAGCCAGTGCCAGATCCAAGGAGGACGAGGCCTACCGGGAGGAAGCGCTGCAGGCTACCGTGGAGCTTCAGCAGAAACGAAGAGGGTATTATGCGCTCTGGCAGCAGATCATGCGTCTTTCGGTTGCCGATCTGAAGGAAAACTACCGGAAGCTGGACGTTACCTTTGATCTCTGGAAGGGAGAAGCGGACGTGCAGGATCTGATCCCCGTCATGGTGGATCAGATGAAAAAAGACGGTTTTGCCTATGAAGACCAGGGCGCCTGGATCGTTGATGTGGCGGAAGAGACGGATAAGAAGGAAGTGCCGCCCTGCATGCTGCTGAAGTCGGACGGTGCATCCTTATATACGACGACAGACCTTGCGACCATTATGGACCGGGAACAGAAATATCATCCGGATGAGATCCTTTATGTGGTGGATAAAAGACAGGATATGCATTTCATCCAGGTTTTCCGTTGTGCAAGGAAGACCGGACTGGTACCGGATACGACAGACCTGTATTTCCTCGGCTTCGGCACGATGAACGGAAAAGACGGGACACCCTTCAAGACAAGGGAAGGCGGCGTTATGCGTCTCGAGGTCCTGATCGAGGACATCAAAAACGAGATGTATAAAAAGATCGTCGAAAACCGCGGCACCCGCGATGAAGACGCGGAAAATACGGCGGCGATCGTCGGTCTTTCCGCCATCAAATACGGCGATCTTTCCAATCAGGCAACCAAGGATTATGTATTTGACGTGGAACGTTTCACTTCGTTTGAGGGGAATACCGGTCCGTATATCCTGTATACGATCGTGCGGATCCGTTCGATCCTGTCCCGCTTCGAGGAAGCCGGCGGAGATCCCTCGTCCTGCCGTATCGGCAAAGCCGCTTCACCGGATGAAAAGAAGCTGATGCTGCAGGCGGCGCGATACAACGAAGCGTTGTCTTCCGCGTATGCGGAGAAAGCGCCGCACAGGATCTGTTCCTATATTTATGAACTGGCAAATGACTTCAACAGCTTTTATCATGAGCACCGGATCCTGGCGGAAGAAGATGCGGAACAGCAGGCTTCCTGGATCGCCCTTCTGGTACTGGTCAGAAGGATCCTTCTGGATGCCATTGATGTGCTGGGCTTTTCTGCTCCGGAGAGGATGTAAGCATTGTTTCGAAAGTTTGCGGATCTGTTTTTTCCGGTATTTCTGTTTCTGATCATACAGCTGGCCGTTTCCTTTGCGGCGAGTCTGTTTTTCGTGGCCGCAGGCGGATCGGGCAGCACCTTTTTCTTCGAGTCGGTTGAAAAGGAGATCTCGCTGCCCGCGACGCTGATCTCCTTTCTGGTGATCATAGTCGTACAATATTTCTTCCGGAAAAAGGACGGCCTGCGTTTTCAGAAAGACCGGCTTGTCTGGTCTGTTCCGAAAACGGCTGCTCTTGTGATCCTGACCGGGTTCGGTGCCGTGGGTCTCAATCTGCTGTTTGCCGTTCTTCGGCTGCAGGAAATTTTTCCGTCGTATTCGCAGATGGCAGACCTGCTCCTTGCGGATCAGAATCCGGTCCTTGTCGTACTCACGTCCGTGGTGTTCGGACCGATTGCAGAGGAGCTGACTTACCGGGGGCTGCTGCTCCGCCGGGCCGCGGCATATATGTCCTTCCCGGCTGCACTGTTTCTGTCTGCACTGGTCTTTGCCGCCTGTCATTTCAATATGGTGCAGCTTCTTTATTCCTTCCCGCTGGCTTTGCTTTTCGGCCTGCTGTACCGATACAGCGGAAGCCTGCTCGTTTCGATCCTGGCCCACGTGGCGGCGAACGGAATGGTTTTCATTCTGTCTATGTAAATTTCTTCTTGCTTTTTCGGAGCAATTTGATATAATACCCTTTGTGCGAAGGGCTATCGCCAAACGGTAAGGCAACGGACTCTGACTCCGTCATTTCCTGGTTCGAATCCAGGTAGCCCTGCTCAGAGCCGCCACTTTCTGTGGTGGCTTGTTTTCTATATTGCAGAAATCTGTTTTCCGAAAGGGAGTTCCCTATGATCTATGAATACGAAAGCCGTGTCCGCTACAGCGAAGTGGATGACCATGGTGAGATGACGTTGTTTGCCCTGATGAATGTGATGCAGGACTGCTGCACCTTTCACGGGGAAGAATGCGGGATCGGTCTTGCGTGGAACATGGAACGGGGCTGTGCCTGGATCATCGCCAATCTTCAGCTGAAGATCGACCGCTACCCGCGCTACGCGGAATACATCCGGGTCATTACCTGGGCTCCGTCGTTCAGGGGAATCATAGGAAGGCGGAATTTCCGCGTTGAATATCCGGACGGAACCCGTATTGCGGAAGGGACTTCCGAATGGCTTTATATGGATATGGTGCATCTTGCACCGCTGCGTATTCCGAAGGAACAGGGCGCATACGGCCTTCATCCCGAAAAAGAACTGACTGTGGAAACGGGGAAGCGCAAGATCTTTCTTCCGGAAAACATGCAGGAAGAAAGCCCGCTGACGATCCGGAAATACCACATCGACACGAACAACCACGTGAACAATGCACAGTATATCCGGATCAGTTCGTATTCGCTTCCGGCCGGCTTCAAGCCCCTCGGCATGCGGGTCGAATTTAAAAAGCCGGCGCTTCTCGGAGACGTCATAATTCCGTCAACGGCGCCTGTCAGCGACGGGAACGGATATTTCGTCTGTCTGGCGGATACGGAAGGCGCTGCATATTTTACGGCAGAATACACATCATAGTTCGGAAAATCAACAGGGGTATCAGAATGCTTAGTATCGGAAAAAAACAGAAACTTCAGGTCGTAAGCTGCAAGGACTTCGGCATCTATCTGGCAGAAGAACCCGATGCTTCCAAAGAGGAGCGAGTGCTTCTTCCGAAGGCGCAGGTGCCGGAGGGTACGTCCGTCGGCGATGAACTGGAGGTCTTTTTATACCGGGACTCGGAGGACCGCCCGATTGCGACAACGCGGGAACCGCGTTTTACGCTGGGGGAGGTTGCGCTTCTGAAGGTGCGTGAAGTGACGAAGATCGGCGCCTTTCTGGACTGGGGTCTGGAAAAAGACCTGTTTCTGCCTTACCGGGAACAGACCGGAAAGCTCAAAGCCGGAGATGATGTTCTGGCTGCTCTTTATCTGGATAAGAGCGAGCGCCTCTGCGCCACGATGAAGATCTATCATTATCTGGCTCTGCAGTCTCCGTATACGATCGGGGATGAGGTCACGGGCCGGATCTATGAAAGAAGCCGCCGTTTCGGCGTTTTCGTTGCGGTCGATGACCGCTATTCGGCGCTGATTCCTGCACGGGAGGCGCAGGATGTCTATCTGCCCGGACAGGTGATGCAGTTCCGGGTCACCGAAGTCAAGGAAGACGGGAAACTGTCCGTATCGGCCAGGAAGAAGGCCTATCTTCAGATCGATGAGGATGCGGATCGTGTTCTGGAAGAGATCGTGGCCTGTGACGGTGAGCTGCCCTTTGACGACAAAGCCTCTCCGGAGGTGATCGCTTCCCGCTTCGGACTTTCCAAGGCCGCTTTCAAACGGGCGGTGGGTCATCTTCTGAAGGAGAAAAAGATCGCAAAAGAAGAGGGCTGTCTGATACTTCTGAAGTAAGTCTGATCATAAAAAGGTCTCGAATATGTCATTTGTGCATCTTCATGTCCACACGGAATACAGCCTGCTGGACGGATCCAATAAAATTAAGGAATACGTTGCCCGCGTAAAAGAACTGGGCATGAATGCAGCGGCCATCACGGATCACGGCGTGATGTACGGCTGCATCGATTTTTATAAGGAATGTATGGCGCAGGGCATTCGCCCGATCCTCGGCTGTGAGGTCTATGTGGCGCCGCACTCCCGCTTTGAAAAAGAAACCGGCTCCAAAGAAAACCGCTATCATCATCTGGTTCTGCTTGCGGAAAACGACACGGGTCTTGCCAATCTGACCCGGATCGTTTCAAAAGGCTTTACGGAAGGTTTTTATTATAAGCCGCGCGTGGATAAGGAACTGCTCCGGCAGTTTCATGAAGGATTGATCGCATCATCGGCCTGCCTTGCGGGAGAAGTTGCGTCAAAGCTCGTTCTTCAGCAGTATGAAGATGCAAAAAAAACGGCTCTTGAATATGAAGAGATCTTCGGAAAAGGTAATTTTTTCCTGGAACTGCAGGATCACGGGATCC
>JABUSX010000251.1 GCA_021442545.1 Eubacterium sp.
GCTGCATCGTTCAGAACCATCGTAAAGCCGGAACCGACCGAGTGGCAGATGACCTTGTAAAGAGTGATCGGTGTTTTCTGTTCGGGAAAGCGCCGCAGCAGGGTGCCGTTTTCCGTAAGGTAATCATGGGAAGCAACATACACTATGGGGACAGAAGAAGTCCCTGGCTGCTCAGAGGATTTTGCAGTCTGCCGGGATAATTCAGAAGCCTGACCGGATGCAGCTGCCTTCTGACGGCCCCGTTTTTCTTCCTGTGAAAGCATTTCTGCCGCCCATTCCAGTTTTTCGGGGACCCACAGGTCATCCTGGTCGCAGAATGCATAATAATCCGCAGAGGGACACCCGGAGAGCAGCGTATAAAAGCTTTCCTGCGGACCCAGGTTTCCCCTGCTGTCTTCAAACAGATGGATGCGGGGATCGGAGGCAGCACAGCTGCGGATCACATCGACCGTATGGTCAGACGAACCGTCGTCCCGGATCCACAGCTCCCAGTTGGTGTGCGTCTGTGCAAGGATCGAATCGATCTGCTTCTGAATATGAGACCCGCCGTTGTAGGCGGCCATGACGATTATGATTTTTGCATTCATCGCGGATTTTACGGAACGTTAAACAAATCGTACGGCAGTGCCCGATGCAAGGACCTCGGCTCCTCCTTCGGTAATATTTGCTGAAGAGAACCGGATGTTCACTACGGCATCTGCTCCGAGCTGGGCGGCTTTTTCAGACATATAGTTGACGGCTATTTGCTGCGATTGGTCAAGAAGTTCCTGGTAGGCCTTCATTTCGCCGCCGACCAGATTCTTGAAGCTTGCCCCTAAATCCTTGCCGAAGTGTTTGCAGTAAACGCTGGAGCCGGTTACAAGACCTATGATTTCGTAGTTTTTTCCCGGAATGTTTTCCGTGTTTGTCAGCATCATAATGAAAATCCTCCTTTTGTGAAAATAATATGTTCTTATGCAGCGACATGGTTTCGCCGCCTGCTCCGTTTTTCCGGAGAATAACGGAGTCCTTTCTTGTGTTATATAACTTTTTCACCTGAAAGACAATAACCATGACTTTGAATACCCGCGTATTTACGCAGCGGCACATGGAGTTCCTGGCGTTTCCATATAGATATACAAAAAAAATTGCGCTATAATGAACACGCATTTCTGCCGGAAAACCGGATCGGTGAAGGCATGAAAATACGCGGATCAGGACAGAAAACGGAAAATTTCGAAAGAAGTGTGTTTATGGATAAGCTTTTTCTCATAATCCCCGCCTACAATGAACAGGACACGATCGGTATGGTCATTGACCAGTGGTATCCGGTCGTGGAAAAAACGGGACCGGATTCCCGTCTGGTCATCATCAACGACGGAAGCAGGGATAATACGTATGAGATCATGCGGAAGTATGCGGAAACCAGACCGCAGTTTATTCCGCTTACCAAACCGAACGGCGGACACGGACCGACGGTTCTCTTCGGTTACCGATATGCCATTGAGAACGAAGCGGATTATATTTTCCAGACGGATTCCGACGGACAGACGGATCCCGCGGAATTCGGCGACTTCTGGAAGAGACGTGAAAGATATGATGCCGTGCTTGGCAGCCGCGTAACAAGAGGCGACGGAAAAGACAGAAAGTTTGTTGAGAATACGGTCTGCTTTCTGCTTCAGATCATTTTCGGGATACGGGTGCCGGATGCGAATGCGCCGTTCCGTCTGATGAAAACAGAACTGGTCCGGAAGTATATAGGCATCATTCCGGAGGATTTCAATATTCCGAATATCATTTTTACAGCCTTTTTTGTATACAGAAAAGAAAAGGTGAGATTTCTGGAAATCTCCTTTAAGCCTCGTCAGGGAGGAACAAATTCCATCGATTTCAGAAAGATCTGCAAGATCGGCCTGAAGGCTGTGGGAGACTTCAGGACTATGAAAAAAGAGGTTGACAAGCTGTGAGGTTAACATTTTCATGAGGAAATTTGCAGGAGTTCTGTTTTCGCTGATGCTCCTCTTTATTCTCTTTGTTGTTTCTTTCGAAATCGTCTGCTATGATATTCCCGGCCTGTACGAGCGCGAATTTGTGAAGTACGATGTGCAGGGAATCCTGGAATACTGGCGCGGCGAAGAGATAGAACTGAAGGAGATCACGGAGGTCATGGACGAGACCATGGCCTATCTCCGCGGCAGCAGAGAAGATCTCACCGTTATGACGAGGATCAACGGGGAAGAAAAGGAGTTTTACAACGAAACGGAAAAGCTGCATATGGCAGATGTCCGGGATATTTTTGTGCTTTGTCTGCGGCTCCGGCTCGTTTTTCTGGCGGCCTGCGCCGTGATTACGGTATTCCTGATCCGGAAATGCGGGGCAAGGGAAGCAGTGAAGCTTCTGTGCACTTCGTTTATTGTGACAAGCCTGGTTTTTCTTGCTGTCTGTGCAGTCCTGGGCGTTATTGTTTTTCTGAATTTTTCGAAGGCCTTTGTTGTCTTCCACGGAATCTTCTTCTCACAGGGAAACTGGATGTTCAACCCTGAAGAGAGCCGTATGATCGACATTATGCCGGAAGAATTTTTCACGGATATGGCAGCATATATTCTGATCGGATATCTGATTGTGATCGCAGCTGCCCTTGCTGCAGCGTTCATTACGCGGCGGATACTTTCCTGTAAGGAAAGATCGGAAAAGCAGAGACCCGTAAGAACGGAAAGCTGAAAGGCAGAGATCCGCAGAAATCTCAGGGGGGAATATGGCAAACTTAATCAAAGCGATCTTTCTCGGAATCATTGAAGGTATTACGGAGTGGCTTCCTGTCAGCAGCACCGGACATCTGATCCTCTTCGGGAGTTTTCTGCAGCCGGATCTGAGCGATGCCTTCATGTCCATGTTCAATGTTGTGATCCAGCTGGGTGCGATCATGGCTGTCGTTATCATTTATTTTAGGAAGATCTGGCCTTTTCACAGAAAAGGGGTGTTTGAGGGAAGATCCCAGTTTGCACGGAAGGCTTCCGGCGGTCTGGGAAAATTCCAGTCCTTTGCAGATAATTATCTGTATATGGACAAGATCATCATGTGGATCAAGATCGCAATTTCCCTGATCCCGGCCGTTCTGATCGGCCTTCCCCTGGATGACTGGCTCGATGAAAATCTGTATAAACCCCTGCCGGTCGCGGTCATGCTGATCCTGTACGGTATTCTCTTTATTGTGGTTGAAAACCTGAATGCATCCCGGCGGCCGACGACGACCGCGATCAGGGGCATCAGCTGGAAGGATGCGCTGCTGATCGGTCTGTTTCAGTGTCTTGCACTGATTCCCGGTACGTCCCGGTCCGGAGCCACGATCCTCGGCGGAATCCTGATCGGATTCTCCCGGACCTGTGCGGCGGAATATACCTTTTATCTCGCTATTCCCACCATGTTCGGTGCCTCGCTTCTGAAACTGATAAAATACGGATTCGGATTCACGGCCGGAGAAGTCGGGATCCTGCTGGTCGGGAGCATAACGGCCTTCGCCGTTTCCTATGTGACGATCCGCTTCTTTATGAATTTCATCCGCCGTCACAGTTTCAAATCGTTTGGCTACTATCGTATTATGCTTGGAGCTGCGGTTCTGGTATTGGCTGTAGCCGGTGCTGTGAACGCCTGAGGAGAAATAAATCATGCCGGTTTTTGTGAAATATCTGATTACTTTTTTTGTAGCTATGGTACCTGTCATCGAGCTGCGCGGAGCCATTCCGATCGGTGTGGGAATGGGGCTTCCCGTTGTGCCGGCCTACATTACAGCCGTGATCGGCAACATGCTGCCGGTTCCGATTATCTATTTCTTTGCCCGGAAGGTTCTTGTCTGGGGTAAGGACAAGCCTCTTACAGGCCGGTTTTTCACCTTTTGTCTTGAAAAAGGGGAGAAACTGGGTGCAAAGCTGGAAGGAAAAGCCGGACGAGGCATGTTTCTGGCACTTCTTGTTTTTGTCGCCATTCCGCTTCCCGGAACCGGCGCGTGGACAGGAACACTGGCGGCCAGCCTGCTGAATCTCGGCTTCAAAAAAAGTGTAATCGCCGTCATGCTTGGTGTTCTGGCGGCCGGTGTGATCATGGGTGTGGTATCTGCAGGTGCTGTCGGCGCAATCGGAAAGATTGCCGGGGCTTGAGTTTTCAGGAGGAAAGGACAAGACGATGAAACTTTTGGAAGAACGGATCCTCAGGGACGGGGTCGTAAAGCCCGGAAATGTGCTGAAAGTTGACAACTTTCTGAATCACCAGCTCGACGTCCGCTTTCTGGACGAAGTAGGCAAAGAGTTTTACAGACTGTTTTCCGATGTGCGGGTCGATAAGATCATGACCATCGAAACTTCAGGGATCGCGGTTGCCATGGCAGCGGCCCGGTATTTTGATGTGCCTGTGGTCTTCGCAAAAAAGACACAGAGTCTCAATATCGACGGAGAAGTTTATAAGACAAAGATCCATTCGTTTACACACAACAGGACCTATGATGTGATCATGTCCGGAAAATATCTTCACAAGGATGAGCATATCCTGATCATCGATGATTTTCTGGCAAACGGATGTGCGGCGGAAGGCCTGATCTCCCTGATCTGTGATGCGGGGGCAAAGGTTGAAGGCGTCGGCATCGTGATTGAAAAGGGTCATCAGGAAGGCGGAAAGCGTCTGCGTGAAAGAGGGATCCGTCTGGAATCGCTGGCAATCGTGGATGCCATGAATGCAGAGACAGGAGAGATCACTTTCAGGGAACAGTAAGTGAGCAGCAAGCAAATCGTTCGTAACATAAAGACAGGTTTTTAAGGGACAAAAGAACAGCGCAGCAGGATTTTAACGGTCAGGAAATGGGGAAAACAGGGGGAGAGTGTACAGATGAGATGCCCGTATTGCAGTGGGGAAAATACGCGTGTTGTGGATTCACGTCCGGTGGATGATGACAATTCCATCCGCCGCCGCCGGGTCTGTGACGACTGCGGCCGCAGATTTACAACCTATGAACGAATCGAAACCATTCCGCTTATGGTCATAAAAAAAGACCTGAGCAGAGAGAAATACAACCGGGAAAAGATCACCGACGGTGTGATGCGGGCCTGCCATAAACGGAAAGTTTCCGTGCAGCAGATGAACGAACTGGTCAACCGGATCGAGACAGAGATCTTTAACCGGGAGGACAAAGAGATCCCCAGCAGTCAGATTGGGGAACTGGTTATGAAGAACCTGAAGGAGCTCGATACGGTTGCCTATGTCCGCTTTGCGTCGGTCTATCGGGAATTTAAAGATGCCAATACCTTCATGAATTACAT
>JABUSX010000290.1 GCA_021442545.1 Eubacterium sp.
CAACGTCAAAACAAAATCTGTATCAACGTCAGAACATAATCTGTATCAACGGCAAATCAAAATTCAAATCAGAATAGTAATTCAATATTCAAGTCATCAGCATAATACATGCGGATCCGGACGGATTTCAAAATCACGTCGCTATATTTCACATCAAAAACTCATCTCAAAAATCATAACCCGTAAAGTTTGAACGGCAGATATTTTTCACAGCAGGAAAGGAGTCAACTCTATGCATGAACTGAAAGCATTTTTACAGGACGAAACCGCAATCTCAACGCTGGAAATCGTTTTGATCATCGTCGTATTGATTGGCCTGGTCATTATCTTCAAAAACCAGCTGAGAAGCCTTGTGTCCAGCATTCTCAGCAAGGTCACAAGCCAGAGTAATTCAATCTGATACATCTTTATCATAAGCACTGCAAAACAATACGGAAACAGAAAGACAGAAGAAGTAAGGCGGTTTAAGCAAGCCGGAAGCAGAAAAGCAGATGCAGTGAGACGGTTTAAACGGGTCGAAAGCAGAAAAGCAGAAACAGCAGGCGGTTAAAGCAGGCCGGAAGCAGAAGAGCAGATGCAGTAAGGCTATGAGCAGCAGAATCAGAAGAAACAAGGGGCGGATTTGAAACGAAAAAACAGAAAGAATTTCAGAAAAGGAAGTATTACCGTGTTTGTGTCACTTCTGCTGCTGGCCATCTTTGCCCTGATCGGCACTGCGCTTTATTCCTGCAGACAGGCTGCCGGCAGAGTGGTTGCGGCCAGCGGAACAGAGCAGGCTTTGTATTCTCTGTTCGGACAGTATGACAGAGAACTGTATGAAAAGTACGGACTGCTGTTTCTGGACGGCGGTTACGGAGGGACTTCTCTTCAAAGCGGCCGCATGCTGTCGGAAATTGAAGAATATGCAGAATATATTTTTAACCCGGGAAAGGGGAGGCTGCTGTCCGGAAGCAAGAATCCGATCGGTTTAAAGCTGCAGAAGCAACAGGATGCGATCACAGGCTATGTTCTTGCTACGGATGACGGAGGACGCGCGTTTCGGCGTCAGATCTGCGAGATCATGAAAGAAAAACTTGGTCCGGCAGGGCTGCTGCTTCTGGAAAAACGACTCACGGAGGATCAGCAGATCGCTGAACAGCAGGAATCCGAATATGAAGCGACAGCATCCTGGTCGGAGAATTATACGCTCCCGGAAGTTGTTCTTCCTGACGAAGCGGATGAGGAGAGTGAATTTTCTATAGAAATACCGGAAAACTTCACGAATCCCCTGGAACCGATCAGAAGAATGAGGGCTGCTGGTGTGCTGGCTATGGTTTTTCCCCTGGCAGGAAATATTTCCGCAGCAGGAACAGAAGGCAAAACACCGGTCAGTGAAAGATCTCTTCAGAAGGGGATGAACATGGCCGCAGACGGGTGGGAGGGGAACGGTGAAAAGCTGATGCTTCTGGAATACCTCGTGAGGAATTTTCCCTGTTACACATCCGAAAAAGAAACAGGTACCTTGAAATATCAGATCGAGTATGCGATTGCCGGCTATAAAACGGACAGGGAAAATCTGCAGGAAACGTTAAGCCGGCTCCTGACGATTCGTGAAGGGGCAAATTTCATTCACATTCTGAGGGATCCGGTAAAACGATCCGAGGCAGAGCTGACAGGTACGATCATCAGCTTTCTGATTCTGAATCCGGAGCTTGGCGAAGCCATTACCATTGCAATAGAGGCTGCATGGGCATACGGAGAAAGTATACTGGATCTTCGCCAGCTGGTTCAGGGCGGAAAAGTTCCTCTGATCAAGGATGCGGCGTCCTGGCAGCTGCCGCTTTATCAGCTTCCGTTTCTGAACTGGCGCGTAACCTATATGAACCCGCTTTCATCCGGAATGGATTATGAGGACTATCTTCGTTTGCTGCTGTTTTTAAAAAGCACAGAGGATCTGACGAATTCACTTATGGATCTGGTGGAATGGAATATGCAGGCCGGAGGAAGAACAAATTTCCGGATGGATAACTGCGTGGATGCTCTCAGCGTGGAACTGAAAACAAAGATCGGACAGAATACTTACTCTGTAGAAAGGAGCTACGGATATAATGCATAGTCGATTCGGACGGCAGACAGGGAAGTCTTCCTGTGCGGGAACTCTCTCCAATTTTAAGAAAGGAAGTATGCGTAAACCAGAACTCTCTTCCGGACAGGCATCGCTTTTCCGGCGGTGTATATTCCCCCACAAAATAATAGCCCGGTCCGGGCTGCTGCGCCCGGATAACACTCTCCCCGGCAGGAAGGCTTCTCTGTCTGCCGTCCGGAAGGCCAGTCTCACATTGGAAGCTGCATTTGCCGTACCCTTGTTTTTTCTTGCGGTTGCATCGCTGATCTGCATGATGGAGATCTACGCCATGTATGCGGAAAAAACAGTGGACCTGCAGGAAAAAGCAGAGACCGCGGCGGCCTATGTTTCCCTGGCGGGAAACTATGCGCCGCCGGCGATCGACCTGACAGATCAGTTTGAATACCACCCGAAATGGTATCCGGAGGCACTGCCCGGTGTAACGATGACGGTTCGCGGAAGGGTGCTGCCCTGGGTCGGCAGAAAGTCTTCTAATGAACCTTCAACACAAGGATTTACATCCGATGAACTGGTTTATGTAACAAATTACGAAAGTGTATACCACACCACGTCACAGTGCACGCATCTGGCTCTGTCTGTGCAGTCTGTCAGCGGGAGTTCGGTCTGGCATCTTCGAAACAGCGGCGGCGAAACCTATCATGCCTGTGAAAAATGTGTGGGAAGCGGAGGAAAGAACAGTACGGTTTACATTACAAAAGAAGGCAATCGTTATCATAATTCTGCAGAATGCAGCGGGTTGAAACGAACCACAAAGCTGGTCAGAAAATCAGAGACAGCGGGACTTCATATCTGCAGCAGATGCAGTGCTCATGAAGCAAGCGGGGCGGCATGAACGCAGCGGTTACACTCGGTATTCTGATTTTAAACAGCATATGGGACATCCGAAAAAGAGAGATATTTCTTTTTCCGACGATCGTGGTTCTGGCAGCCGGCATTCTGTGGCAGATCGTATACAGGCAGGAGAGTATCGCTGTGATTCTGTTTTCCTTCTTTCCCGGATTGTTGCTGCTGACCGCGTCGCTTCTGACAAAAGGAAAACTGGGGGTCGGAGATGCGTTGGCAGCCCTGGCCGTCGGCGCCTGGAACGGGGCGATTCATACAACGACGGCGCTGCTTTTTTCCTTTGTCATTTCTCTTATTTCGGCGGCGATTCTGTGGATAAGCGGAAAGGAAAAGCACACACTGCCCTTTATTCCGTTTTTCCTGGGAGGATATCTGATCACCCTCCTTTCTGCATGAACAAGGACTATGAAAATACGAACGAAGAACATGAATACAGAGGGAAAATACGGGGAAATCATGGATAAAGCAGAGAAATTACGGACAACGTGCGGGAAAACAGAGAACAAGACGCAGAGAGACCGCGGATAGAATGAAGGAATACGGTAAACATAGTACAGAGAAACTGCGGGCAGAACACAGGAAAGTAATAAATATTCAACAGTATGAGAAACAGCGGAAAGATAATAATAAACGGAAAACCGGAAAAACATGCAGACAGATTTTACCGACGCATTGTGCAGGCGGCTCTTACCGTGGAAGCCGCATTTCTTATTCCATGGACAGTGATCCTGACAGCTCTGCTGATCATCCTTCTGTTTTACATGCACAATGTGTCCTGGTATAAAACAGCGGGTCTTGAAGCGGCACTTGCCGGAAATCAGTATATTGCAGGAGCCGGCGGGACGGGAAGAGCCGGTTTTTCAAACAGCGACACAGATGCAAATGCGGCCGGGTTACGCAAAGCGGAAAACTCTGCAAACGCACGCATTAAGGATCAGGCTGTACCAGGAAGTTCCCCGGATGTAGAAATTGACTGCACCTACGGAAAAACAGAAGTCCGGTTTTCCGGACAGAGGTATGCAGCCTTTTCAGAACTGTTTAAACTTTCGGTTACAGAACAGGTAAAAAAGGTTCGTCCTGTGCCGATCGTACGCGGAAGGTGGATGGTTCAGAATATTATGAACGGCGGATCGGACGGATCATGAGGAATGATGCGAAAGCGGACCGATCGGATTGTAAGAAATGACGAGAAAACGGATCGGACGGATCGTGGGGAATGATGTGAAGCCGGATCGGATCGGATCGTGGAGAATGATGCGAAATCGGACCGAACGGATCGTGAGTAGTGATGCGAAAGCAGGTCAGACGGATAGGGTCTGGGGCGGTAAAACAGATCCGATAAATTGTGATGAAATGGGAGGTGCGGATGAAAAACGAATGTAAGCGTGATCGGCAGAATATATGGCTGATTTTTTCCGGAGCAGAACTTCCGGAGCCGGAGGGGTATGTCCTGCGGATGCTGTCGGAAAACAGAGTTCCGGGATTGCTGCCCTGCCGTATTACACGGGTCGATGCCGAGACAAAACTGCATTTTAATATATCCTCTGTGATCTCATTTACGGATTTTATGGAGACATTTGGCGTTTCCCGACGGCTTTTGGAAGAGTTTCTGAAATCTGTTCTCAACATCTGTGAATGTCTGGAGGATTATCTTCTGCCTGTAGAAGGCCTGCTTCTGGATCCGGGGAAAATGTATGTTGAGCAGAATCGATTCGAATTTCTTTTCTGTTACGTTCCCGGTGAGGATCGGAATTACAATGAGCAGATGCAGTCTCTTTCCGGTATGATCCTTCCGTATCTGGACCGGGAGGATCGTTCGGCTGTTGTAACCGGCTATCAGCTTTATCAGCAGTGCATGTCCGGTGAAACCGAACCGGACGATCTTAAAAAACTTCTTTTCAGGAAAGAACTTTCATTTTCCGAACCGGAACCGGTAACAAAAGAGGAACTGGAAAGATCCGCTCTTCTTGATGAATTTTTCAGAGATCCCGATGAAGAAGAGCTTACAGACAGGATCTTTGGGCGGATTCGTGACCGGTTATCGAAGAAAAAACGAAAAGACAACATACAGGAAAAAAAGAATTGCAGTGAAGCAGACAGAAGGAACAGCAGATCCCCGGAAAAGATGAAATACGGGATGGAGCATACACCAGTAAGTGACGGAGGCTCCGGCAGGAAACAGCGCAGAAAAAGAAATGAAAAGAAAAACAGCATGAAACGAGATCCGGGATACGAAAAAGAAAACAGAACAGATTACGTAGAAGGAAGCAGAACAGACCACAGAGCAGGAAGCAGAACAGATT
>JABUSX010000343.1 GCA_021442545.1 Eubacterium sp.
GTGTAAGCAGAGGGTCAGGAAAACCTGGAGGAGATCCGTCTTCAGACAAAACGTCTTTCCTCTCTCACGAACGATCTGATCTATCTTTCGAAAATGGAAGAATCAGAAAACAGTCTGCCGAAGGTCGAATTTCCGCTGTCCGACCTGACTGCCGAAACAGCAGACTCCTTCCGGGCTCTAGCCCTTTCTCAGAAAAAAGACTACACCGTCCGGATAGAATCCGGTCTTTCCTGCATCGGTTCCCCCGATGCCATACGCCAGCTGGTTTCCCTTCTGCTGGACAATGCCATGAAATATTCTCCGGAAGGAGGAAAGATCACGCTGGATCTCGCCCGTCACAAAAAAGCAATCCGGCTCTCCGTCTGCAGCACAACAGCCGAACCCTTATCACAGGAAGTTCTCTCCCACCTCTTTGACCGTTTTTACCGCGCCGACACCTCACGGAACAGCACGACCGGCGGACACGGCATCGGTCTTTCGACCGCACAGGCTATCGTGGCTGCGCACGGCGGAAAAATATCCGCACAGATGAAAGATGGTGACATGTTCTGCATTTCTGTATCGCTTCCTGCCTGACCGCAGGCACTTTTCCTGATCAGTCCCGGCGTACATACTCTGTCCGGAAACACCTGTATTGCAGATTTTGCCGATCAATGTATCCGGACGCCCCATGTCCGCTCACGCAGGCATGACGGTCCTGCCGCACAGCAGAAAAGCTGCCGTTTTTCCGTACGGCAGCTTCCTGTTCATTCTTTTTATTCGTTTCCTTCTGTTTTCAGAGCTCTTCCTTCCGCAGCAAGGCGGAAGACCCTGCGTTCTTTATTTCGGAAATACCTGGTTTCCTCTGAAGACAACGAGTTCCGGAAGTGTTTCGTGAATCTCTGTCGCGGGGATCGCATACAGGTCACGGTCTAATACCGCAAAGTCTGCCGATTTGCCGACTTCGATGGAACCGCACTCATCCTCCCAGTTCTGCTGGATGGCACCGTTGATCGTATACGCTCTTAAGGCTTCTTCGATCGTAAGTCTTTCATCCGGTCTTCCGCCGCAGCATTCCTCGTCAGGCCCTGTAATGCCGACGCCGTAGCGCGTAACCGCCATTTCCATGCCGTAGTAAGGATTCCACATGTACTCTTTGACAGTCGGAGATACCGGGCAGTCACTGGAAAGTGTGAAGTTGCCTGCATGTTCCATATTTGTTCTGAGCTCGTAGCATCTCTTCTGATTCTCTTTGGAGAAGTTGAACGTATCCTGATACCAGAAGCTTCCCGGTACGGGTCCGTCCAGCCAGCTCGGCGTCATGTCAATGAAGATGCCGTATTTTTTGATTTTTGCCAGCGTCTCATATGTAATAAGCTCGCAGTGGGCCAGTGTTACATGTACCTTAAAGTCAATACCGTCATTAAATATCTTTTCAACAACGTCTGCAATGCGCTCTGCTGCAGCATCACCGATGCAGTGCAGATGAAGGTTAACTCCTTTTTCATTCGCCTCAACAAAGAATTTATACATTTCGTCAAATGAAAACAGAGCTCCCGCGCAGGTACCTGTCTTTGCATACGGCTCTTTAACAAAGGCCGAGAATTCTGCGGCAGTACCGTCTACAAATATTTTCATAGTATCTATCGTAAGATTGCCGCCTTCATACTCTTTTTTAACTCTCAGCTGCTCACTGATGGCATCATCAACCATGCTCGGAAGATATATCGTATGAGATGCTGCATAATGAGCGGGGATCTTTCCTCTGTCATCCATGTCTCTTAATAATTTCAGTATTTCATCTTCTCTCCAGAGAATACCTGCATCATAAAGACCTGTGATGCCTCGTGAACTGTTGTAATCAAGAATCATATCCGCAACCACCTCAATGGTCTCATGGGGAAGCGTATCAAGATAGGCAAGCGCCTCAAACTGTGTATATTCGAACATGGATCCGTCAAGTTTGCCTTCTTTGTCCCTGCCGTAATGACAGAAGTTCGGTACCGGATCCTTTCTGCTCTCGTCCAGACCGATGATCTTCATAAGGCAGCTGTTTGCTGTCGCACGGTGTCCGCCTGCATCACATACGCCAAGGGGCTTATCCGGGCAGACCGCATCAAGATCCTGCACGCTTAAGGTCTCGCCCCACTCTTCCTTGCTTCCGGCAGAACATTTGTATCTGTCATATTCCGGATGTCTGTCGATGAACTCTTTTATCTTAACCAGTGCTTCTGCTTTTGTATGAGTCAGGATGTAAGGCTGTTCATTTCCTGCCATACCCGAATAAAGAGTAGTAAGACCAATGTGCTGATGCGTATCCACGATACCGGGAATTACGAACCTGCCGCCAAGGTCAGTCTTCTCATAACTGCCGTCATCAATACCTGCTGCCGCAAGCTCATCCATTGTGCCCACAAAGGTAAATCTGCCGTCTTCGACAGCGACTGCCTCTGCCCACATGGCATTGTCATTCATGGTGCAGAACTTACCGTTTACAAATAATTTTTTCATTCTGTTCCTCCTGGTTCGTATCATATTCTGCCGTTCGCCTGTATTTCGATTTTCCGGGCTTTCCGGAAATCGTTCTGTCCGACCCTTCAGAAAACAGCGGGAAAGAAAAAGCAGATACTCCCGCCCGTCATTACGTAAGTCATTATAAAGGATAATAAACCGGCAATGAAACAAAAAATAAAAAATTTTAAGTAATTTCATATTTAAACTCTATTTAAGTTTTCCCGTATAAACTTCCTCAAAGCCGGGCGGGTCCGCTCCGAACCAAAAGCTTCTCTTCCCGGAGCCTCCGCCCGCAGCACAATACACGCAGACGAACTTATTCTGCAGAAAGGAAGACAGCTTCATGAAGTTTCGTCATGAATGGAAACACGAAATCAGCTTTGAAGACCTGCTGATCCTGCGCATGCGGCTTCCGCAGATCATGAAACGGGACAGCCATTCCATAGGAAACCGCTACGAGATACGCAGCCTGTATTTTGATACCCCCACGGATACGGCGCTGCTCGACAAGATCAACGGCGTGAACCGAAGAGAAAAATTCCGGATCCGGTACTATAACGGAGATACCTCATTCATTCTTCTCGAAAAGAAAAGCAAGATCAACGGACTCTGTGCAAAAGAAAGCTGCCGGATCAGCGAAAGTGAGGCCCGGAAGATTGTGGAAGGAAATACCGAATGGATGAAAACGGCGGACCGTCCCTTATGCAGGGAGCTGTACCGAAAGATGCAGACGCAGCTTCTGAAACCGAAAACGATCGTGGATTATACACGGGAGGCTTTTGTCTATGCACCAGGAAACGTCCGCGTGACTATGGACCACCATATCCGGACCGGCTGCTTCCGGACAAATTTTCTGGATTCCGATGTCCTGACCATACCGGCCGGAGATCAGGCGATCGTTCTGGAAGTCAAATGGGACGAGTTCCTGCCCTCCGTTATAAAAAACGCGGTTTCCCTCACAGGAAGAAGAGCATCTGCGTTTTCAAAATATCAGAAATGCCGTATTTACGGATAAAAGATGACCGACAGCAAATAACGAAAAAAGCAGCTGTTACGGATAACAGTTAACAGCATAAGCAATTATTGCAGATATCAGAATGAGTAACTATTACGGATAACAGAATGAGTAACTATTACGGATAACAGATAATAAAATAAGCAATTTTTGAGAATAACAGATAACTGAGCAAACAATTGATTGAAAGGAGCTTTTACCATGTCATTCAGTGATATTTTCAAATCCAGTTTTCTTGATAACGTGTCGGCCGTCAGCCCTCTGGATATGGTGATCACCCTCGCCGCCGCCTTCGGCATCGGACTTTTTATCTTCTTTATCTATAAGAAGACCTACCAGGGTGTCATGTATTCCTCTTCCTTCGGAATAACCCTGCTGGCTCTCACCATGATCACCTCCCAGGTCATCCTGGCCGTCACGTCAAACGTTGTCCTGTCGCTCGGCATGGTCGGTGCTCTCTCCATCGTCCGTTTCCGCACGGCGATCAAGGAGCCCCTCGACATTGCTTTTCTTTTCTGGTCGATCGCAGCCGGTATTATTCTGGCCGCCGGACTGCTTCCGCTGGCCGTGATCGGCAGCATTATCACCGGTATTATCCTGGTTCTCTTTGTCAACCGCAAACCACACCGGAATCCTTACATTCTTGTGCTTTCCTGTGAGAATCATGAAACAGAACAGAAGGCTCTCGCTTTTCTGAAGGATAAAGTGGAACGCTGCGTGGTGAAAAGCAAATCCGCACAGCGTGGTCTTGTTGAACTCAACATGGAAGTCCGGCTGAAAAATGACAATACGGATTTCATCAACGAACTCTCTGATCTGTACGGAGTAAGCAGTGCAAGTCTCGTCAGTTTCAACGGGGAATATATGGGTTGACAGAAAGAAATATGCAGATAAAAAACGTATGCGCAGAAGTTCTGCAGACTCACAAACCGTCTGCATACCGACAGGCCTGTGCATTCACGAAACAGAAAATATATGAAAGGAGGCCTCATGTCTACTCATAAACACATTGATAGGATCTGCATATCCGTTATCATTGCCGTACTTGTGCTGACAATACTGTTTATGAACGGCAGATCCCTCGGCATTACCGCGGAAGCCCATGCAGCCGGATACGAAAACCGGCTTTTTGATACAACCTCCGTCCATAAGATCGACATCGTCATGGATGACTGGGATTCTTTTATTGAAAACTGTGAAAACGAAGAATACGAAGTCTGTTCTGCCGTGATCGACGGAGAAGCCTTCAAAAATATCGGAATCCGTGCAAAAGGCAATACCTCTCTTTCCAATGTAAAATCACTTGGAAGCCAGCGCTACAGCTTCAAGATCGAATTTGACCAGTACGAATCCGGAAAAAGCTATCATGGACTCGACAAACTCTGTCTGAATAATCTGATCCAGGATAATACTATGATGAAGGATTATCTCGTATATCAGATGATGGCGGAATTCGGTGTGAATTCTCCTCTCTGCAGCTTTGCCTATATCACGGTAAACGGTGAAGACTGGGGTCTGTATCTTGCTGTCGAAGGCGTGGAAGATGCTTTCCTGACACGCAATTACGGAAACGATCCCGGAGAATTGTACAAACCGGATTCAAGCAGTTTCGGCGGCGGACGCGGAAACGGCCGTGATTTCGACATGGAAAAATTCAACGAAAAATTCAATGAAACAGATGCCTCGTCTTCGGAAACCGATTCTGCCGAAACAGATGCCGATTCATCTGCCACGGTAAAAGCTGAAGGAAATACACCTCCG
>JABUSX010000095.1 GCA_021442545.1 Eubacterium sp.
GACATCGATGAGGGCTGGGACGGCATATATGTCGATTCCTCCGGGGAAGAGGTGTATCTCGCGGGCGAAACGGGAAATGCCGGCCGCCTGACGATTCCGGATCTCGGTTATGCCATGGCGCTGGATCTCTGCTTAAGAGACAGCTATGAGGCACAGTCGATCACGGACGCGTATGACAAGGCGGCGTATATCAAATATTACCGTTACTGGAATGCCGTGATCGCGGACCACAGCAATCATGGCTTTGATTCTTTGTATTATGCCGTGCCGCAGGAAACAAAGGCCTATATCAGCATGCCGGACGGCCGGGTTGAAGAATGGATCTGTACGGAAAGTACGGACGGAGAAAACACGGAAGACACGGTCCGGGACGGATACGGTCATGATATTTTTCAGGAACCTGCCGACGGGATATATATGTATACCTGTCAGGAGGACTGGCAGCATGTACAGGTCACGTACTGGGAGAGGACCGGAGGCACCTGGGACAGCAGGGAGTATGCGGATGATTTCCTGAGGGATGAGGAAAACCTCTGGGTCACCGATTCGAAGGAACGGCTTCTGGCAAGGCTGACCCGCCCGCCGCTCTGTGAGTCTGCTCACTGTATGCTTGCACAAACCGAAAAATAGAAGTATACTGTTTGAATTGTACAAATGATAGTGTCAGCCGATCCGAAAGGGCAGAGTCAAAAGATGATCTGCTGCCTGAAAACGGATCAGCCGGTCTATAAGAACAGAGCCGGGGAACCGGTTCTGAAGGAAACACACAAAAAGGGAGGAATTGTATTATGAGAAAGAACTCGAAACTGATCACAGCATTACTGGCCTGCACGGCAGCGGCTGCTCTTTTCGCAGGATGCGGCAACAAAAATGCAGGAAACACGGCTGCTTCCACAGCAGCGGCTTCCACAGCGGCAGCTTCCAAAACAGAAGAGAAGGCAGAAGCTTCTGCAAAATCCGCCGGATCCGGTGAAGTCTTCAAGATCGGCGCGATCGGCCCGCTGACCGGCGGTGCGGCACAGTACGGCACAGCCGTTGTCAATGCTGCAGAGCTGGCAGTTGCGGAAATCAACGAGGCAGGCGGCATCAACGGTTATCTGGTTGAGTACCGCGGCGAAGATGATGAGCATGATGCAGAAAAGGCCGTTAATGCGTACAATACGCTGAAGGACTGGGGCATGCAGATCCTTGACGGAACGACAACTTCCGCTCCGTGTATCGCCGTTGCAGAAAAGACAGCAAATGACAATATGTTCCAGATTACGCCGTCCGGCTCAGCCGTTGACTGCGTGAAAAACCCGAACGTCTTCCGTGTCTGCTTCTCCGATCCCGACCAGGGTATCGCGTCTGCGGACTACATGGCTGAAAATGAACTCGGAACCAAGATCGGCATTATCTATGACAGCTCCGATGTTTACTCATCCGGTATTGAAGCCAAGTTTGTGGAAGAAGCCAAAGCCAAGGGTCTTGATGTATTTGATCCCCAGGCGTTCACAGCCGATTCCAAGACAGACTTCTCCGCTCAGCTTCAGAACATCAGCGCAGCAGGCTGCGACGTTGTCTTCCTGCCGATCTACTACACCGAATCCTCGATCATCCTGACACAGGCCGACAAGATGGGCTATGATCCGATCTTCTTCAGCTGCGATGGTCTTGACGGTATCCTGAGCATGGAAAACTTCGACACGACTCTTGCAGAAGGCGTTATGCTTCTGACCCCGTTTGCTGCCGATGCAGAGGACGAGCTGACCAAAAACTTTGTTGAGTCTTACGTAGCAGCCTACGGCGAGATCCCGAACCAGTTTGCTGCGGATTCCTATGACGCGATCTATGCGATCAAGGAAGCTGCCGAAGCACAGGGCGTTACTCCGGATATGTCTGTTTCCGATATCTGCGAAGCTCTGAAGAAGGGTATCACAAGCCTGAAGTTCGCCGGCCTGACCTCTGATGAGATCACATGGAGTGAATCCGGTGAACCGAGCAAGGCTCCGAAGGCCGTTATCATCGAGGATGGCTCCTACGTTTCCATCCAGTAAGAAAAAGTGTTGAAAGGCAGACTGTATAAGCGGTGTGCCGGAATAATACAGACGAGAGCCGGGAGTGCGTCAGCACTCCCGGTTTTCGGTTTTCAGAGGGATTTCCGCAGTCTTTTCCCGTTCCTTCCTTCTGCCTGTTCATTTTGCGGGGTGCATCTGTTTTGCGGAATGCAGTCTGTTTTTACGTTTTATGCTTTTTTTACAATTTATATGGTGGTATACTAAACAGGATATTATTGAAAACCGGAGATCAGAACAGCAGGCACGCAATTTTTTTTGTAAACTTCTGACGGAGGATCTTCCGGCGCACAGGTCTTTAGACGGGGGCGTACCGCACATGGTAAATTTCATCACAAACCTGATCAACGGTCTCAGTCTGGGCAGTATTTACGCAATCATAGCTATCGGATATACGATGGTCTACGGAATTGCCAAAATGCTGAACTTTGCACACGGCGATGTCATCATGATCGGGGGCTACATCTCATTCGTTCTGATCACAAATCAGGGACTGCCCATTCCGATCGGAATCATAGCAGCTGTTCTCGGCTGTATGCTTCTGGGTATGGCGGTGGAACGGATCGCTTACCGGCCGCTCCGCAAGGCAGCCTCTCCTCTGGCCGTTCTGATCACGGCAATCGGTGTCAGCTATTTTCTTCAGAACTTTGCACTTCTTGTTTTTGGTTCCAATCCGGTCATCTATACGTCTGTTGTACCGTTCAACAATGTTGAGATCGGTCCGTTCAAGATTCCGGGAACAACGCTCGTCAGCATCATAACCAGCATCGTTCTGGTCACGCTTCTGCAGCTGTTCGTCAACCGGACCAGACAGGGTCAGGCTATGCTGGCCTGTGCACAGGACCGTGATGCGGCGTCTCTGATGGGTATCAGCATCAATAAAACAATTACGCTGACCTTTGCGATCGGCTCGGCCATGGCCGGTGTGGCAGGCGTTCTGCTCTGCTCCGCTTATCCGTCGCTGAGCCCGTATACCGGTGCCATGCCCGGCATCAAAGCCTTCGTTGCAGCTGTTTTCGGAGGTATCGGGTCGATCCCGGGTGCCATGATCGGCGGTCTTCTTCTGGGGGTCATCGAGATCCTGAGCCGTACATACATATCTTCTCAGCTGTCGGATGCGATCGTGTTCGGCGTGCTGATCATTGTTCTGCTGGTGAAGCCCTCCGGTCTGCTCGGCAAGCTGATCCAGGAAAAGGTCTGAGGAGGTGAAGAATATGAAGACATTATTAACACCTTCCAATAAAACGGCACGTAATGATTTCGGAACATACGCCATGGTGATCGGACTCTTTGTTCTTGTCATGATCCTGATGGGCGGCGGCGTTCTGAACAGCCAGATGCAGGGTCTTCTGGTTCCGCTCTGTGTTTATTCGATCATGGCCATATCTCTGAATCTGGTCGTCGGTGTTCTCGGTGAGCTCTCGCTCGGACATGCGGGATTTATGTGTATCGGAGCCTTTGCCAGTGCATTTTTCTCAAAGTGCATGGTGGATACGATGGGAACATTTCCGCGTTTCCTGTTTGCGATTCTTATCGGCGCGGTGATCTCAGCCGTTTTTGGTCTGCTGATCGGAATTCCGGCACTGCGACTGAACGGAGACTATCTGGCCATCGTAACGCTTGCCTTCGGTGAGATCATCAAAAATATCATCAATGCTCTCTACATCGGCCGGGATGCCAACGGTTTCCATTTTTCCCTGAATGATGCGGCAAGCATGAATATGGATGCGGCAACCGGAGAGATCATCGTAAACGGTCCGCAGGGAATTACAGGAACGCCTTCCGATTCCACTTTCGTGATCGCTTTCATCGTTCTCCTTGTTTCCCTGATCATTGTTCTGAATCTGACAAATTCCAGAGACGGCCGTGCCATCATGGCGATCCGTGACAATTACATCGCGGCGGAGTCGGTCGGTATCAACGTCACCCGTTACAAGCTGGAAGCCTTCATGATCTCGGCGGGTATTGCAGGGGCAGCCGGTGCCCTGTATGCGCACAACCTGGCGACCCTTCAGGCTACTTCGGCCCGGTTCGGCTACAACATGTCGATCATGTTCCTGGTATTCGTCGTACTCGGCGGAATCGGCAGCATGCGCGGCTCGATCATTGCGGCGATCATTCTTACGATTCTTCCGGAAGTGCTGCGTTTCATGGCGAATTACCGGATGCTGATCTATTCGATCGTGCTGATTGTAATCATGATCATTAACTGGAATCCGAAATCGAGGGCGTGGATCGAAGCGCATGGGCTGAAACGTATCCTGTTTCACCGAAAAGAAAAAAAGGGAAAGGAGGTTGCATAAATGGCACTCCTTGAAGTAAACCATCTTTCGATCTCTTTCGGCGGTCTGCGAGCCGTGGATGATTTTAATATCAGTATTGAAAAGGGAAGCCTTTACGGTCTGATCGGACCGAACGGAGCGGGAAAGACCACGGTTTTTAATCTGCTGACGGGGGCTTATAAGCCGAATGAAGGCATTGTAAAGCTGGATGGTGTGGATATCACGGGAAAACCGACGACCGAGATCAATAAGGCCGGTATTGCCAGAACTTTCCAGAATATCCGCCTGTTCAAGCAGCTGAGCGTTCTTGATAACGTAAAGATTGCAATGCATAACGAATACAGGCATTCTACGGTCGCCTCGATCCTGCGTCTGCCGTCACATTTCAGGACGGAGAGGGAAATGAACAAAAAGGCCATTGCGCTTCTTCAGGTCATGGATATGGCGGATGATATGAATACACTTTCGTCCAACCTGCCGTACGGGAAGCAGCGCAGGCTGGAGATCGCGCGTGCAATGGCGACGAACCCCAAACTGCTCCTTCTGGATGAGCCGGCTGCCGGCATGAATCCGAACGAGACACAGGAGCTGATGAAGGACATTCAGTTTATCCGTGATCATTTCGATATGACGATCCTGCTCATCGAACATGATATGAAACTGGTCAGCGGTATTTGTGAGAAACTGACGGTACTGAACTTCGGACGTGTTCTGACGCAGGGCGACACACAGACGGTCCTTTCCGATAAGGAAGTTATCAAGGCCTACCTGGGTGAGTAGTCCGGATCTGTACCTGCTGTGTGAATAAAATACAGGCAGACATATGACCGAAGAAACGGCAGTCATGTGACCGGAGAAACAGAGGACATGTGACCGGAGAAACAGAGGACATGTGACCGGAGAAACAGAGGACATGTGACCGGAG
>JABUSX010000015.1 GCA_021442545.1 Eubacterium sp.
CCGGCGTTGAAGAGGCTGTTGATGACGGTTCGGCATCCGAAGAGACGGACGACAGTGAAGCCGATGTTCCGGTAAAGGACGAAGAAAACGAGGAAGACGGACAGTCAGACTTCACGGAGGAGCTGACCGGGGAGAGAGTCACTCTGGAAGAGACTTCCGTTGTCTATGACGGAACGGAAAAAACACCGGCCGTGACCGTGAAGAACGCGGCGGGCGAAGTGTTGAATGAGAACGTGGATTACACGCTTTCCTATGCGGATAACAAGCTGCCCGGAACGGCTTCCGTGACCGTAACGGGAACGGATGACAGTACACAGAAAACGGCTTATAAAGGGACGGTTGTAAAGACCTTTACGATCGACGGATGGTATACCGCAGATGAGAAGACATCCTATTATAAGGATGGCGTGAAGGTTACCGGCTGGCAGACGATTGATGAGAAGCAGTACTATTTCGGTACGGACGGCGTGCTGGCCACGGGCTGGCAGACGATCGACGATAAGGAATATTATTTCGGCGCGGACGGCGCGATGGCAGCGGGCTGGAAGACGATCGGCGAAAAGAAGTACTATTTCGGTACGGATGGAGTACTGGTCACGGGCTGGAAGACGATCGGGGAAAAGAAATATTATTTCGGCACGGACGGTGCACGGGTCACGGGCTGGAAAAAGGTTGACGGAAAGAAGTATTACTTCGGCAAGTCCGGTGCAATGATAAAGGGCTGGAAGAAGATCGACGGAAAGAAGTATTATTTCGGCAAGTCCGGCTCGATGATTACGGGCTGGAAGAAGATCGACGGAAAGAAGTATTATTTCGGCACATCCGGTGCAATGACAAAGGGCTGGAAAAAGATCGGCAAGAAGAAATATTACTTCAGCACTTCCGGCGTGATGGTTACCGGACAGAAGAAGATCGATGGTTATAAATATATGTTCGACCTGAAGACCGGTGCCATGGTAACGGGCTTCTATGATCATACGAAGAAAACGAATGCAGAGGGTCCGAAGAGGGTCTATTACGACAGCAAGGGCCGGATGGTCTTCGGCCAGAAAACGATCAAGGGCGAAAAGTACATGTTCGATCTGAAGACGGGTGCGATGCAGAAGGGCTGGTACTATCACACGAAGAAGACGAACGGTTCGACCATGCCGGTGTATTACAGCGAAAAGAGCGGAAAGATGTTCAAGGGCATCCACAAGATCGGCATGACGACGTTTCAGTTTGACGAAAAAACGGGTGAACTGATCGGCGTTCTTGCTTCGGACAGAAGCCGCGGCCTGCCGGGTTATACGATCCCTTACAGACAGCCGAAGAACGGGGTTCGTACGCTGCGGAATCTGCTGGAAACGGCTCTTGTTCCGATCGGACGTACGCTCTGGGTCTGGGGAGGCGGCCATGGCGGTGATGCCAATATCATGGGAATGCCGCAGATCTGGGAGGATTATTTCGTGGATAATGCGTCTCCGGGATATCAGTCCAGTGATGATATTATGTTCTGGATCGGGCCGGATTGTTCGGGTTATGCGAGCTGGGTCGTTTCGAATGCATTCTTCACGGCGGCCACCCGGCCGGGCAGCACGCCTTTGGCACAGTATGCGGCGCAGACGTATGCGTCCAGCGGATATGGTTATATTTCTGATGCGGAGGCTTTCCATCCGGGTGATGTTGTGAGCATGGATTATGGCCACGTCTGGTTTGTAATCGGGAAGTATGATGACGGCAGCGTTCTGCTGGCGCATAATTCCACGAAGGGCTGCCAGCTGAGCGGAACGGGCGGCGAAGCGGATAAGAAGGCGCGTTATTATATGGCGAAGTATTTCCCGTACTGGCCGTACAGACCGATGACGACGAGCTGGTATCTGGGGTATATGCATAAGATGACGTGGAATGTGGGGAGTTTTATCAGCGATCCGGACGGGTTTATGGATATGGGGCCGGATGAGATCATGAAGGTGCTGCTGGGGGATTAAGGTTTTTTCCCTGAATACGGCCGGATAATTTATGAAAGAAGCATATTTCCTTCGGGACACGCTTGCGCTTAGGTCCTCGCGCAGCGGTGCTAAATTCGCACTTCGCTGCGCTTGTGCTCATTAAGAACCGGCGCTGCGGATATTCCCTCCGGAAACAATGCTTCTTTCTTTTTATCCCGGCCTTCTTCTCCGCCGCGCCCGGGGCCATGTGAATAAGGTGCCGTGCCGTGTTTTCACTGTGCCTGGGGTTGGGGTGGATGTAACAAATATCCCGGCTGTGGCTGCGATACTGGCTAATGCGGCTAAAAGTTAAATAGATAAACAGACTGGATAATTATATGATGTCAGACGGATCTCCGTGTTCCTTCCGGAACACGGAGATTTTTACGGTATGATACTTTGCACAACAGATAAGCGGAATTTTAACAAAAACATACAAATTCAAAATGTAATATATAAATGTGTTGCATCTTTTATTGTTATCTGATAATATGTTCATAAGCAATACAAATAAGCTAATTTAGTTACAAGCAAACAAGCAGTATGACAAAATTAAGGAGGATACATAGTGATATACAACCAACCATAATGGTTGGCAACAGGAATGAAAACGTACACGGAGACACACACATAATCACACACAAGATCAGGAGGTCGACATGAGGAAAGGAAAAAAACGTTTTATTGTAGTGATCAGCCTTATGATGATTGTTATGACGATGGTGTGGGGCCTGCCGATGACGGCGATAGCCGGAGCGGAGATCACACCGACCCCGACGGAAACTACAGATCCGACAAAGACTACAGAGCCAACGAAAAGTACGGATCCAGCAAAAACTGCAGATCCGACGAAAAATTCAGATTCGACAGTAACACCGAAACCGACGGAAAATACAGACCCGGCTGAAACACAGAAACCGACGGAAAATACAGAACCGGCTGAAACACAGAAACCGACGGAGAATACAGATCCGGCTGAAACACAGAAACCGACGGAGAATACAGATCCGGCCGGGACACCGGAACAGACGGAAAATACAGACCCGGCTGGAACACCGGAACAGACGGAAGATACAGACCCGGCAGAAACCCCGGAACCGACGGAAGATACAGATTCGGCAGAAACCCCGGAACCGACGGAAACAGCAGAGCCGACGAAAAATACAGATTCGGCAGGGATACCGGAACCGACGGAAAATACAGATCCGACCGTCACGCCGGAGCCGACCGTCACGCCGACACCAACACCGGAACCTCCGAAAGTTGATCTGGTTAGTTATAAAATGGAAAAATGTAATGATCTTCAAACAAATTATGTAATATCAGTTTCTGCTATTGGCTCCCTGAATCTTTCAAAGGATAGAAAGCAGATCTATTCCGACATCTCATATGAGTATTTCTACTATGGAAATATGGCAATTCGAATCGCTGAAACAACAGAGGAAGTGAATAGGGCTTATGATGAGGCGCTCAACAATTTGAAGATGTGCTACGATGAGGCCGAGGCTGAAGCAAACCTGCCTGTTGCTATAGAAGATGCGAAGAAGGCTCTCTCGGAAAAGGGAGTTGAAGCAAGTGGGTTTATTGAAAATCTGAATCTTTCAGAGGAAAGTAAGGGGATTTACCTGGGAAGAATTGCAAATTGTGTTGATGCAGGTAAAGGGTGGCTTGACGAGAAGGCAACTATAGAGGAAGTAAATAATGAACTTGCTTTGACCGCGTCAGATATTGAACGGATCTGCAATGAGGCTGCGAATGAAGCGGAAATGAATGCGCTTAAAGATGATGCGAAGAATTTTCTTGCGAATTATGAAAATGAAAAACATGCTGCTATTGATGCCCTGAATCTTTCAGGGGAAAGAAAGAATTACTATTGGACAGAGAGTGCGAATTGTCTTGCGGAAGGCTGCGAAGCGATTCAGAATGCTGAGACAATAGAGAATGTGGATGAGGCGGTGTATGCAGCAATCGCGAATATGGATGCGGTCTACGATGCAGCTCTGGCCGAATCGCAGATCGTATCGGATCCGACAGCAGCACCGGAACCGGTGGTATCACCGGACCCGCCGGGATTTGATCCGGAGGATATGGACGTGGCTGATGATGCGGAGGCAGATGAAGCCGAGAGCGATCCGGTTCCGGAAGAGCACATGGTCATCGACGGCAACGGTGCAACGCATACCCTCGGAACTTCGGATCAGCTGTACTTCCGTTTCACGGGCGATGCCGACAAGGTCATCGGAGTGGCCGTGGATGGAGCCGCCGTCAATGCCTCGATCAGCGCGGGCAGCACGATCGTCGCCCTTCCGGCTGACGTTCTGAACAAACTGAGTGCCGGAAACCACACCCTGACGGTTACCTGGGAAGACGGCAGCGCGGATGCTTCCTTCACGATCCGGAATGCGGATGCAACGGCGACTCCGACTGCAGCCCCGGCCGATACGGGAAAGAAAACCGCTCCGCAGACCGGTGATTCAGGCAATGCGGTTCTGTGGTCCGTTCTGCTGGCAGCGGCCGCGGGCGCAGGCATTGTGATCTGCAGGAAGAGAAGAGAAGACGAGAGGTAAGACAGGTTTATAATAATAATTATGAATCTGAAGGAATGGATCAAAACAGCTGAACATCCGGAAATTATACGCAGCGGCCGCCGTACGCTTTCTCTTGAGATCCGCGCAGACGGCCGGCTGATTGTCCGTGCGCCCTATGCGGCATCTCAAACAGAGATCCGGCGCTTCGTTCGAAACAATCATGCGTGGATCATCAGAAAGATCGATGAGATAGAGAAACGCATGAAACAGGCGGAAAAGGCGGAACCGATCTCGGCTGAAGAATGCCGGGAGCTGGCGCGGCAGGCCGTAAAAGAGCTGCCGCCCCGTCTGGAGGCATTTGCGAAGGTGATGGGCGTTTCCTACGGGCGCGTTACGATCCGTAATCAGAAGACCCGCTGGGGAAGCTGCTCCGTAAAAGGAAATCTGAATTTCAACTGCCTGCTGATGCTGATGCCCCGTGAGATCCAGGATTATGTGCTGGTTCACGAGCTGGCGCATCTCAGGGAAATGAACCATTCGCCCAGGTTCTGGGCCATTGTGGAAGGTGTTCTGCCCGATTACAGGGAACGCCGGAAGTGGCTGAAACAGAACGGGGGCGTGATCATGGAGAGAATGCGGAACGGCTGAACGACAGTGTTCTGAGACTGTCATTCAGCCGTGACGTGCGAATGAATGAATACATGCATGTGTGAATGGACGCATGTGCGAATGAATGCATATGCGGAGAGGGCAGAAGC
>JABUSX010000292.1 GCA_021442545.1 Eubacterium sp.
CCCAAAAGCTGCCTCAGGGTTTCAGGAAGGGGACCAGGCCGTCGTGGTCATTGTCATCATCCGCTATGACATCGGCGACAGCCTTGACATTATCTACGGCATTTTTCATGGCGATGCCCAGACCGGCGGCCTGCAGCATGGTAATGTCGTTTTCTTCGTCACCTGCGGCAAGGGTGTTTTCGATCGGAACGTCCAGCATCCTGCAGAGGTGTCTGACCGCGTTCCCTTTTCCGGCTGTTTTCGGGAAAATATCCAGGTAGTAATCATGTGAAAAAACGAAGTCAAGCTCGTCGCCGAAGCGCCGCTCCAGTCTGTGCTGAACTTCTTCCAGACGTTTGCGGTTTTCGAGATTGATCATCAGCATCTTGCAGGGTTCGTTCTGCAGTTCTTCCATGATATTCGGGTTGATGATCACCGGCATTACGGTTCCGTTCATGTAATATTCGACCTCCGGAGAATATTTCCGGACGACAAAATAGCGGCCCTGATATGTCTGGATATGAATGCCTTCTTCATCTGCAATGGCGATAAGATCTCTGACAACCTCCATGGGGACGTGAATTTCCAGAATCGGTTTTTCAGCGTCATTGTCATAGATCATGGCGCCGTTGAAAATTGACATATAACTGTGCGGAAAATTCAGTCCCAGACGATCCCGGAGTTTAAGTGCACTGGAAAGAGCACGGCCTGTTGACATAACGAACGAATTGCCGGCATCTACAAATTCTCTCAGGGCAGCATAGGTCTTCGGAGAGATGTTTTTATCGGTTGTAAGCAGCGTGAAATCCATATCGGAAAAAAATATTTTCATCGGTTCTCCAATCCCGGCCTTTCCGGCCGCAGCAGAAACAGTATAGCATATTCGTTATGATTCACAACAGCCAGTTCCCGTGATACATGCAAACTGCTTTGAAAAACTCCCTTGCAATCTGAAAAACGGTGTGCTATATTTAGTAGGCTGTTTCAGGCAATTTGGACTCAGGAAGAGGTGAGATCAGTGAGAGAAGGAATCCATCCGGAATATCAGCAGGCAACGGTGACTTGCAACTGTGGAAATACATTTACAGTCGGTTCTACCAAAAAAGATATCCACGTGGAAATCTGCTCCAAGTGCCATCCGTTCTATACAGGACAGCAGAAGGCTGCGCAGGCACGCGGACGTATCGAGAAATTCAATAAGAAATACGGCATGTAATGTATATGACAAATTTCGAATAAAAAAACCATCGCAGAAGCGATGGTTTTTTTATTCCTGATGTATTTCCATGCATTCTCTGCAGATAGTTGCGGAGACACGTTTTATGAAATGCCCGGGGATACGGAAGACGGATTCAGTTCAACATATTCGCGGGCATATTCTTCTGTCAGAGTCTGACGGTTGTAGGCATAAACGGTAAAAGAAACAGAAGTAACGGGGGTTTCCGTGTTATCCTGCAGACCGGTCTGTTCCGGATTGCCGGACCGTGCAGCTGCTTCATCCTGCGCTGCCGGGCCGGGCGATTCCGCATTTTCACGATTCTTTTCACTGTCTATTCCCGCCAACCCGGACAGGTCTGCCTGGGAAGCGTCCAGATCTCCGTTAAACCAGATAATTTCCGATCGGGCGATCTTTCCGCCTGCCACATTGACGGACCAGCGGGGATCGCAGACTTTGCCGTTTATCAGGGCGTCCTCGATACCGAACATGATCTGAGAATCAGACGTATTTATCAGACAGACATGAACGGAATATCCATAGGCACTGCGTTCCGGCAGACCGGTAATATACATGGCACAGAAATCGTTCTGAAAAACAGGGATATCGGATTCTCCAGGAGAATATCCTTCATAAACGGCAGCGTTTTCTCCCAGGGGAAAGATCGTAAAGGTTTCCCATAATATCGGAGGCAGCGTGGGATTTGTTTCGTTCGTGACCTTCAGAGTCAGAGTCACTTCCGTTACATCTTTGATCTGCGAAGTCATAAGACGGCCTTCTGTCCACTGCATTGCGGAACGCCCGTCTCTTCCGGCCTGGATACGGCGGCCCCAGGAGGGGTCGCACATGACTCCGTTTATCGAAACATCCTCTGCAAGAAAAAGATAGTCACTGTCTTCCGATTTGTTTGCGCAGTACATATCCCAGATATAGCTTCCGGCGGAATCCGTTCGGATCCGGCAGATCTCGACGCGGACAGATTCGTCATCGACAAGGATCAGCGAGAAATCTTCCGGAACCGTAGGATCCGGAAGGACCTGTTCCCGCTCGGAAGGCATTGATGAAGAGCCGGATTGTCCGTAAGCGGCTGATACAGGATCCGGCTGTTCCGAGACGGCTGATGAAAGAGCCGTTTGTCCGGAAAATGCGGATGATATTCTGTTTTGATCCGATCGGACGGCAGTTAAGTCTGAAGTGTTTTCTGCGGAAAAAACAGTCAGGGGGTTGAGAAGCAGTAAAACAAGACTGATTAACAGTATGAAAAGCCGGTTAAAATGCCGGATTGCATCAGAAAATATAAATTGTTTCATTTTGTTCATATCCTCGGAAAATCAGGAAATCCGGAAGGCTTTTATCGTTACCTGAAAAATTTTATCACATAATAAAAGAACAAAGCGAGGCTTTTTCAACCCGGAATGCAGAAGTGAAGGAGATGTGTTATACTACTCGTATGAATACGAAAAATGACTGCAGGTGCAATTCCGGAATCGGCGGACAGGCCGTTCTGGAAGGCATTATGATGAGAAACAAAGACAAATACGCGATCGCTGTCCGTAAGCCGGACGGGGAAATTGAGGTCCATACCGAAGATTATGTCGGTCTGGTCCGTTCGCCCGTCCCCGGAAAGATTCCGATCATCCGGGGCGTGATCGCATTTATAGAATCGCTGGTCGTCGGGATACGCTGCCTGATGTATTCAGCTTCTTTTTTTGAAGAAGAAGAGGATCAGAAGGAAACGAACAAAGACTCGACGGCAGACCGTACGGCCGGACAGGATGCGGAAGACGGGAAGCCGGCAGCGGATCGGAAGGAGTCCGGACAGGATATTAAGACAGCCTCCGGCCCGGCTGATAAGGACGAAAAGAAAAGCGATACGCTTTTTGTTGCAGGAACGCTGATCGTCTCGTTTGCCATGGCGGTAGGCCTCTTCATGGTTATTCCTTATGTTGTGTCAAGACTGCTGGGCAGTCTGACGGATAATCAGCTGATTCTTTCCATAGCAGAAGCCCTGATCCGTGTCGGTATTTTTCTGGGCTATCTTGTTGTGATCTCAAATCTGAAAGATATCCAGCGGACCTTTGCTTATCATGGAGCGGAACACAAATGCATCAACTGTATTGAATCCGGAAAAGAACTGACGGTGGAAAATGTTCTGTCAAGTTCACGGCTGCACAGGCGCTGCGGAACCAGTTTTCTGTTTTTTGTTATTATCGTGAGTATCATTTTTCAGATGTTCATTTCGGTGGATTCCCGTGTGGCTCAGATTCTGATCCGTATTGCACTGATACCGGTAATTGCCGGTGTGTCCTACGAGATCATCCGCCTCGCCGGAATCAGCAATCATCCGGTTATGACGGCTCTCAGCAAGCCGGGAATGGCTCTGCAGAAGCTGACTACAAAGGAACCGGATAAGGAGCAGGCTGAAGTTGCAATTCAGGCCGTGGAAGCCGTTTTTGACTGGAAAACGTTTCTGTCGGAGAACAAAACAAAAGATGTCGTTTAAATCTGAATATGAAAAGGGACGACAGGTCCTGGAAAGAGCGGGCGTCAGGGAGGCGGATACAGATGCCCGCATTTTGCTGGAATATGTTGCGCAGATCGACCGAAGCTATTATTATCTCCATATGCACGAGGAAATGGATGCCCCGGATGCGGAAGAGTATGAAACTCTGATCAGACGCCGTGCGGAGCGGGAACCCCTGCAGTATGTGACCTCGGAAGCGCCGTTTTACGGAGAGATGTTTTATGTGACACCGGATGTGCTGATTCCCCGTCAGGACACGGAGGTTCTGGTGGAGGAAGTCCTGCGTTATGTAAACAGCGGCAGTACGGTTCTGGATATGTGTACGGGAAGCGGCTGTATTCTTCTGACAATCATCCGTCTGAGTCATGCCTGCGGAACCGGCGTGGATCTTTCGCCGGGAGCTTTGGCTGTTTTTGAACGAAACAGGAAAAGAATGGGTCTTGAAGCGGCGTGCATCCAAAGCAATCTGTTCGAACGGGTTGAAGGAAAATATGACCTGATTACGGCAAATCCGCCGTATATTGCATCGGGAGAGCTGTCTGTGCTGGATCCGGAAGTCCGTCTGTTCGAACCGCAGATGGCACTGGACGGCGGAAGAGACGGCCTGGAAATACTGAGACCTCTGATCCGTCATGCGGGAGAGTATCTGAAACCGGGGGGAAGGCTGTTTACGGAGATCGGCTGTGATCAGGGGGAAGAGACAGCTGCCTTGTTCCGGGAAAACGGCTACACCGGGGTGGCGGTCATTAAAGATCTGGAGGGACGTGACAGAGTCGTCACGGGATGCGGAAGTGTTTGAAAAATTAAGTGAAGTGGAAAACCGGCTCGAAGAAGTCCTTCAGCAGCTGAATGATCCGGAAACGGCTTCCGATACCGGACGGATGCAGAGACTGATGAAAGAACAGGCAGAACTGCAGCCGGTTTCGGATACATACAGAGAATACTGTACCTGCGGTGAGACGATTCAGGACAGTCTTGATATGCTGGAGGATGAAAAAGACGAAGAAATGCGGGGGCTTCTGAAAGAGGAGCTTTCCCATGCCCGGTCAAGACGTGAGGAACTGGAGCAGGAGCTGAAGATTCTTCTGCTTCCGCAGGATCCGCATGACGGAAAAAATGTCGTGATGGAGATCCGGGCGGGCGCAGGAGGAGATGAAGCGGCTTTATTTGCCGCAGAACTCTGGCGTATGTATGCAAAGTATTCCGAAGGACGCGGATGGAAAACGGAACTGGTCAGCTGCAGCGAGAACGGGATCGGAGGATTCAAAGAATGCACCTGCATTATTACAGGAAAGGGTGCTTTTTCCCGCCTGAAATATGAGAGCGGTGTACACCGTGTGCAGCGTGTTCCGGAAACGGAAAGCGGAGGGCGGATCCATACATCGACGGTTACGGTAGCGGTCATGCCGGAAGCAGATGAGGATATAGAAATCGAAATTCCCGATAAGGACGTCCGGATCGATGTGATGCGGGCATCGGGAAACGGCGGTCAGTGTGTCAATAC
>JABUSX010000289.1 GCA_021442545.1 Eubacterium sp.
GTCAGAATGATCAATGACACCAAGGCAGCTGTCTATATTAAAGACGAAGATGTCCCTGCAGCAATCGGAAAAGCAGGAAAGAAACTGAAAACAGGACGAAGCCGCAACGATCAGGTTGCAACGGACATGAAGCTTTTTGCGAGGGAAAAGGCGGATGAGATCAATGAACTTCTGTTTTCTCTTCTTCAGGAGATTGAAAAAATAATAGAAGATAATACAGAAACCTTCATGCCCGGCTTTACACATCTTCAGAAGGCACAGCCCGTTACGGTGTCTCACCATTTCGCTGCCTACTTTGAAATGTTCCGTCGTGACAGAAGCCGTTTTTCGGATCTGCGTGAACGGATGAATACCTGTCCGCTGGGAGCCGGTGCTCTGGCCGGCACGACCTATCCGCTTGACAGGACCTTTACGGCAGAAATGCTGGGATTCCGTGAGCCGGCTGCAAACAGCATGGATGCCGTTTCGGACCGGGACTATATGATCGAAATGCTGGCAGCCATGTCCCTTGTTCAGATGCACATGAGCCGTTCCTGCGAGGAGATCTGTATCTGGAACTCCGACGACTACCGTTATGTGGAGATCGATGACACCTACAGTACCGGAAGTTCGATCATGCCTCAGAAAAAGAATCCGGATATTGCGGAACTGATCCGGGGAAAAACAGGGCGGATCTATGGCACGCTGATGCAGATGCTGACGGTCATGAAGGGGCTTCCTCTGGCTTACAATAAGGATCTTCAGGAAGATAAGGAAGGCTTTTTTGATGCGGTCGATACGACGATCCTTTGTCTGAAGCTTTATACGGGCATGCTTGGCTCTTTGACCTTCCGCAGGGAAAATCTTGAAAGAGCATCGCTGCAGGGATTCACGAATGCAACAGATGCGGCGGATTATCTGGTTCGGAAGGGGGTTCCTTTCCGGGATGCACACCGTATCATCGGCAACATGGTGGTCGATTGTCTGAATAAAGGCTGTTCTCTGGAAGATCTGCCGCTGGAGAGTATGCGTTCGTTTTCCGAAGCCTTCGATCAGGATATTTATGAGGCACTTTCCCTGAAGAGCTGTGTGGAACGAAGAAATACGGAAGGGGCACCCGGACCGGCCGCCATGAAAAAGACGATTGCGCGTAATCGTGCCTGTCTGGAGAAAAATTGAGCGTCTGCTTGCAGAAAGCTGTCGGCCCGGCGGGCGGAATTGCCGAACGGTTTTGCCGGGACAGTCTGGAGGAGGAAACATGTTAGTTTATATTCGTGGAGCCGGCGTTATGGCGAGCGGGATCGCCATGCGTCTGTACCGCGCCGGCTGCAGGATCGTCATGAGTGATCTGGAGCATCCGCTTGCCTTACGTAGAACGGTGTGTTTTTCGGAAGCCATACGCCGGGGAAGCGTGAATATCGGAGGGGTGGAAGCGGCTGCGGCGAAGGATCCGGAAGAGGCCATCCGTATTCTTCGACAAAACAGGATTGCCGTTATGAAGGATCCGGAAGGAAACCTGCGCGGTACCCTGCCTTTTGAAGCCTGTGTGGCTGCCGTTTCGGCGGAGGCGGAGATCAAGTCGTCCGTTCAGGACGCTCCGGTCGTGATCGGTGTCGGAGGCTCTTTCCGTCCCGGCGGGAACTGCCATGCAGCCGTCTGTGCAGATCCGGGAGGACCCCTTGGCTGGGTGTCCTATGAAGCAGGAGAAGCGGACGGAAAACGGCAGTCGGAACGGCGTGCCGTACAACAGGCAGAATATATTGCGGCTCCGCGGGGAGGAATCTTTTATCCTGTCAGTGAGATCGGGGATCCGGTGCGCAGGGGAGAAACCGTGGCTGTGATCGACAATGATCCGGTTATCAGTCATGCGGCCGGGTACATCACCGGTATTCTCTGCGACGGAGACCATGTTCTCCGTGGACAGAACTGCTGCGAAATCATGAGTTTCTTTGATCCGGTCGGATGCAGGATCGTGTCGGACGAGGATCTTGCGGTCGGCGGAGGCGTACTGGAGGCTCTTATGCATTTTCGGGAGACATTCTGAAAAGAGAATCCGGAGACCGCAGATTGTTCGGAAAAGGAAAAATGACCGGAAAGGTTTCTGCATAACTGAAAACAAGATCCGGATGTCATGAAAAGAAGATGGGTTTTCGTTTCAGGACTTCGGGATCTTACATATAAAGATTCATGTGTCAACACAGGTGCAACAGAAAGGAGTTTACAGAAATGGAAAAGAAGATCCGCGTCGGAATTCTCGGCGCGACAGGCATGGTAGGACAGCGGTTTGTCACATTGATGGATCAGCATCCGTGGTTTACAGTCACGGTTCTTGCGGCAAGTGCACGCAGTGCAGGACGTTCCTATGAAGAAGCCGTGGGCGGCCGCTGGAAAATGGAAGGCCCCATGCCGGATTATGTTAAAGAAATGCCGGTACTGAATATTGATGAGATCGACCGGATCAAAGATGAGGTGGATTTTGTTTTCTGTGCACTGAATATGCCGAAGGATGAGATCCGTGAGATCGAGGAAAGGTATGCGAAAGCCGAGGTTCCCGTTGTGTCCAACAACAGTGCACATCGCTGGACGCCGGATGTGCCGATGGTCGTGCCGGAGATCAATGATCAGCATTTTGAAGTGATCGAGGCGCAGAAAAAACGTCTGGGTACGAAAAAAGGATTTATTGCGGTTAAGCCGAACTGTTCCATCCAGAGTTATGCACCGCTTCTGACAGCCTGGCTTCCGTTTGAACCGTATCAGGTTCTGGCAACAACGTATCAGGCGATCTCCGGAGCCGGCAAGACCTTTGAAGACTGGCCGGAGATGAAAGGGAATATCATTCCCTACATCGGCGGTGAGGAAGAAAAGAGCGAGCAGGAACCGCTGCGCCTCTGGGGAGAGATCCGGAACGGAGAAATCGTGAAATCCGACAGGATGGTCATTACGTCACAGTGTATCCGCGTTCCTGTTCTGAACGGACACACGGCGGCTGTTTTTGTGAAATTCCGTAAGGATCCCACCTTTGAAGAACTTGTGGAAGCGGCGGAAGCCTTCAGCGGTTATCCGCAGGAAAACGAACTGCCGAGTGCACCGAAGCAGTTTATCCGTTATCTGACGGAGGACAATCGTCCGCAGGTCAGCCTCGATGTCGATTATGAAAACGGCATGGGCGTTTCATTCGGACGGCTTCGCAGGGACAGCCTGTTTGACTGGAAATTTGTCGGTCTTTCCCACAATACGCTGCGCGGTGCCGCGGGGGGCGCTGTCCTTTGTGCGGAAACTCTGGTCAGCAAGGGATATATTGGCTGACGGGGAAGCCGGATCCGGGGGAGAAATACGCAGAATAAGATTAGACCTATGGCTGATAAAGCACTGTTTATAGCTGAAAAACCTTCCGTGGCCCGTGAATTTGCGGCTGCCCTGCATGAGAAAATGCAGAAATATGACGGATATATGGAATCGGATCATGCTGTCGTGACCTGGTGTGTAGGACACCTGGTCACGATGAGTTATCCGGATGCCTACGATCCGGCTCTGAAAAAATGGAGTTTTGATACGCTTCCGTTCCTTCCCGAAACATTTCGGTATGAAGTCATAAAAGATGTTCGGAAGCAGTTTGATATTGTGAAGAATCTGCTTCTCCGGAAAGATGTCGGAACCATTTATGTCTGTACGGACTCAGGACGGGAGGGGGAATACATTTACCGGCTGGTGGCACAGATGGCAAAGGTGCCGGAAGGAACGGTTCAGAAGAGAGTCTGGATCGATTCGCAGACGGAAGAAGAGATCCTGAGAGGAATACGTGAAGCAAAGGATCTTTCCGAATATGATCATCTTTCAGATGCGGCCTACCTGCGTGCAAAGGAAGATTATCTGATGGGCATCAATTTTTCGAGGGCTCTGTCAATCCGTTATGCGGGTGAGATCACGGATTTTCTCGGGAAAAAGTATCAGGCAGTCTCTGTCGGACGTGTCATGACCTGTGTACTGGGGATGGTCGTTCGAAGAGAAAGGGAAATACGGAATTTTGTCAAAACACCCTTTTTCCGCGTACTGTCAGATTATTCTGCGGAGGGAGCGGTTTTTGAAGGGGAATGGCGTGTCGTTCCGGGCAGCCGGTACGAAGGACATCCTTGTCTCTATAAGGAAAACGGATTTCGGGAACGTAAGGATGCAGAGGATCTGATCGCCTGGCTGAAAGAAGATGCCGGAAAAGCCGAAGTCATTAAGGTCGAAAAGAAGACGCAGAAAAAAAATCCGCCGCTGCTTTATAATCTGGCAGAATTACAGAACGATGGTTCCCGGCATCTGAAGATCAGTCCGGATGCGACCCTGCAGATCGTGCAGGAACTCTATGAGAAAAAGCTTGTGACCTATCCGCGGACAGATGCGCGTGTCCTTTCTTCAGCTATCGCAAAGGAGATCGGGAAAAACCTGAAGGGTCTCTGCGGTTACGATAAACTTTCCTGGGCTGCCGAAGAGATCCTTTCCGGGGAAATGTGGAAAAAAATCGGGAAGAGCCGTTATACCGATGATAAGCAGGTGACGGATCATTATGCGATTATTCCGACCGGACAGGGACTTTCCGCACTGCGAAGCCTGAAACCGCCTGCAGCTTTGGTCTACGAGATGATCGTGAGACGTTTTCTGAGCATTTTCTATCCGCCTGCCGTATACAGGAAGATTACCCTTGAAGCTGCCGTAAAAACAGAACACTTTTTCAGCAGTTTTAATATTCTGAAAGAAGAAGGATACAGGAAAATCTCGGTCATGTCCTTTCCCGGGCCGGGACAGACGACCCGGAAAAGCGAGGAGGCTGTTCAGGAAAGAGGAGACGCGCCTTCAGCTGCGGAAGCAGACGAAGACGGAATGCAGGCAGGTAAAGATCCTGCGGCAGAACAGGCTCTGATGAAGCTGCAGAAAGGCAGCCTTCTGGAACTGAAGGGATTCCGGATTAAAGAAGGAGAAACACATCCGCCCAAAAGGTATACGTCCGGTTCCATGATCCTTGCGATGGAAAATGCCGGTCAGCTGATCGAAGACGAAGAACTGCGCGAGCAGATCCGCGGCAGCGGCATCGGAACATCGGCGACGCGTGCAGAGATCCTGAAAAAGCTGGTGCTGATCAAATATCTGGCACTTCAGAATAAAACACAGGTCATAACGCCGACACAGATGGGTGAAATGGTCTACGAAGTCGTAAATGCGTCTGTACG
>JABUSX010000101.1 GCA_021442545.1 Eubacterium sp.
ACCTCAGTACGGATCTGACTTCCGAAGAGGCATCCGGCGAAGAGGGAACGGGTGAGACTGCAGACGGCATGGCTGCGGATGAGACCGGTGCTGAAGAAATAACGGAAGGAGAAAATGCTGCGGATCAGCAGATGTCCTCCTCATCCGCCACAAGTGCGGCTCTGACTGTGACCGATTTCCGGAATATTCTGCAGGATCTCTATACCCGGGGGTACGTCCTGGTTGATGTAAACAGTCTGGCGGAGAAGTCACCGGAAGGATTTAAAGCGGCAGACATCAAGGTACCTGCCGGAAAGAAACCGCTTATCCTTTCCCAGCAGGATGCCAGCTATTCACAGAATAATGACGGCTTCCCGGTGGGGCTGACAAAAAGCAATTCCGGCGAGGTTCAGGCAGCGTATTTCAACAACAGCGGAAAGCTGGTAAGCGGATCTGTGGATGTTGTTCCGATCGTTGAAGAGTTTATTGATGATCATCCGGATTTTTCCTGCGAAAATGCCCGCGGTATTATCGGTGTAACCGGATACAGAGGAATTTTGGGTTACCAGATCGAAGAGAACAAGGAGATTGTCAAAACGGTTCCGATCGTGGATGCCTATGACGAAACCTTGAATGCAGATGAAACCGTGAATGAAGCCGGAACATTGACTGCAGATGAAACTTTGAATGAAGCCGAAACCGTGGCTGCAGCTGCAGATGAAACCTTGTATACAGATGAAACAGTGAATGCGGACGGAACCGTGAACACGGACGAAACCCTGAGTGCGGACGGAACCTCGAGTACGGGCGGAAGCGGAAACACGGCCGGCAGCGGTACATCATCCGCAGGAAACAGCAAAGAATCTGCCGTGCTTCGGTCCAATAAAGAAGCTGCCCGCAAGCTGATCAGCAGTCTGAAGTCATCCGGATGGCAGATCGCAAGCAGCGGATTTTCGGGTGTCAGCTACGGCAGTTCCGATGACATCGTAAGAGAAGATTCCGCAAAATGGAAGGAACTGGTTGAACCGATCACCGGCTCAACAGATCTTCTGCTTGTTCCCGGAGGGGCGGATATAGGAAACTGGAGCGGCTACACAACGGATAATACCAAGTATACGATTCTGAATCAGGCCGGCTTCAAAGAATTCTTTTTTGATAATGACGGTGCATTGTCATGGGCACAGATCACTCCCTCATATGTCCGGGAGAGTGTTCATACAATAAACACATATTCCGATTATACTGTTCTGCAGCAACTTATGAATTAACCGGTACAGGGATCAAAGACGGAAGGGTTCTGTTCCGCAGAACCCGGATATCGGATGCCGTATTGCGGGAAAAGATATTTCGGAAAATGAAAAGGAGAATAAAATATTATGAAAAAAATAAAAGCGGCACTTGTAATTCTGCTTGCAGGGACCATGGTTTTTGCAGGCTGCGGCACTACGAAAGATACAACAAAAGCTTCCTCAAAGGCGTCATCAGCTTCTTCTTCAAAGGATTCCGAAGCGGCTTCATCCAAGGCTTCTTCGAAAGACACTTCAAAAGACACTTCGAAAGATTCCTCGAAAGCATCTTCAAAAGACTCTTCTGCGGAAAGCAAGGCGGATTCCTCAGCGTCCTCATCGTCAGCATCTTCTGCTGAAGCTGTGGTGGAGGAGATCCCGGTGATTTCCGGTGCATACGTAATATCGGAAATCGTTGACCTTGGAAATTACAAGGGTCTGAATATCACGATGGAAGACACGGAAGTGAAGGATGATGAGGTAGATGCCTATATCAGCAATCTGGTACAGCCGGTTGAAGTGGAAGACGAGAATACGACAGTCAAGGAGGGGGATACGGCCAATATCGCCTATGTCGGAAAGATTGACGGAGAAGAATTCGAAGGCGGCACATCGCAGTCTGCTGATGTTGTGGTCGGATCCGATACCTTCATTCCCGGTTTTGAAGACGGACTGATCGGAATGAAGAAGGGGGAAACGAAAGATCTGAATCTGACCTTCCCTGAAAATTACGGAGATAAGGGCGGACAGGATGTTGTCTTTACCGTGACGGTCAATGCAATCAAACGGCCGGTGACGGTTGATGATGCATGGGTTGAAGAGTATACGCTCGGAGAGTACAAAACTCTCAAGGAATTCTGGGAGAGTACCCGTGAAAACCTGGAGAAGGATAAAAAGAATTATGCCGAATATATGGCAAAAACCAATGCCTGGCAGGAAATACTTCAGAATGCCGAAATAAAGGGATATCCGGAAGAACTTCTGAAAAAATATGCCGATGACTTTGATGCTTACGTTGATAAAGAAGCAGAAGCCTCCGGCATGGACCGCGAAGCCTTCCTTCAGGCCAGCGGAATGACAGAGGAAGTCTATAACGAATACAGAGATCAGTCGGCACGTGCACAGGTCAGAAATGAACTTGTACAGCAGGCTCTTGTCGAGGCGGAAGGCGTTAAAAAAGACAGTGATGAATATAAAGAAGAACTGCAGCGGCTTCTGGATGACCTGGGCATGACAGAAGAGGAAGCCTATGAAAACTACGGCGCGGAGACGATCGAAATGAGCGTGCTCTGGGAGATCGCCATGGATAACATTCTTTCCTATTCCAACCTCGTTTCTTCGGCTGCTGCCGTCGTAGATGGCACCGGATCCGGAAAAGCGGTATCCGAGTGATCGATTTAAACCCGGTTTATGGACATTTCTGGAAATCTGAAAACTATATCTGAAACCTTCTCGGCCGTTCTTCTGGTCGGAAGTATTCTGACAGCGGCAGCCCAATGTTTTTTCGGCTTCCGCTTTGTCAGGTTCTGGGTTTCTTTTGCCGGCGTTGTGCTGGGGCTTTTTTTCGGCTTCATGCTCTGGAAAAACGACCTGCTGCCGAAGGAACTTCCGGTCTTCGTTCCGATCCTGATCATGATCGCGATCGGCGTGGTGCTGGGATTTCTGGCGAACAGGCTGATGAAAGTCGGCGTTTTCATATTCTGCGGTTTTGTCGCTTCAAACGCATTGTCCATGACAAATATTCCGCAGGACGGCATTTTCATTTATCTGTATCCGATCCTGCAGGTGATCGTGTTTTTGCTGGTCGGTTTCATTGCGGTGCGTTTTATGCGGACAGCCATTATTCTGGTCACGTCGATCGGCGGAGCCTGGACAGTGGCAAAAGGTCTTGCAGAGCTGCTTCCGCAGTATATCAACGGCGAGACGTATATGTTCGGCGTATTTGCACTGATGGCCGCAGCCGGGATCCTGATCCAGTTTCTGACAACAAAGAATAAGAAATAGATCGGAGACAGCATCGGCTGGAAGCAAAGCAAGACAGCAGCGGGTGAAACAAAGCAGCATGGCTGCTGATGAATAGCAGAAAGTCAGCGGGCGAAAAGCAGAATCATAAATGCAGCGGACGAAAAACGGAACAGCAGCGGGTGAAAGCAAAATCTCACAGCAGCAGATGAAAACAGAACAGCAGCGGACAAAAAGCAGAATCACATAGCAGCGGACGGAAAACGGAACAGCAGCGGGTGAAAGCAAAATCGCATAGCGGCAGATGAAAACAGAGCAGTATGGCTGCTGACAATAACAGAATTTATATGTAACCGTAAACTTTGATCAGTATATTTTTGAAATGCCGTATCACAGCGGCAGAATGGAGTTTAACATGAAAAGAAGCAGCGGAATATTGATGCCGATCTCCTCACTTCCGTCCCCGTACGGAATCGGAACCTTCGGAAAAGCGGCATATGAATTTGTGGATTTCCTGGTTCAGTCCGGGCAGAGATGGTGGCAGATCCTGCCTCTCGGGCCGACGAGTTACGGAGACTCTCCGTATCAGAGTCCATCCGTTCATGCCGGCAATCCGTATTTCATCGACCTGGAGATACTGATCAAGGAAGGTCTGCTGCAGCATGAAGAAGTGGAATCGGCCTTCTGGGGAAGCGATCCGGAGCAGGCAGATTACGGCGCCCTTTATGAGCACCGGCTTGCGCTTCTGAAGAAAGCCACGGAACGCGGATGGATGAGAGACCTCGATAAGGTGCAGGCGTTTGAACGGGAAAACGATACCTGGCTGCCGGATTATGCTCTGTTTATGGCACTGAAACGGCATTTCGGCATGAAGGCCTGGCTGGAATGGCCGGACCGGGACATCCGTTTCCACGAAGCCGGTGCCGTAGAGAGATACAGAAACGAACTGGCAGAAGACATTAAGCTTTTCATTTATATCCAGTACCTTTTCTTTGAACAGTGGAAGCATCTTCGGGCTTATGCAAAGGAAAACGGCGTTCAGATCCTCGGAGATATCGCCTTTTATGTAGCGCTGGATTCCGCTGACGTCTGGTCCGAACCGGACAACTTCCAGCTTGACGAAGAGCGCCGTCCCCGCTGTGTTGCAGGCGTTCCGCCCGACTATTTTTCAGAGGACGGACAGCTCTGGGGAAATCCCCTGTACGATTATAATTATATGCGGAACCAGAACTTTTCCTGGTGGATCCGCCGCATCGGCAGCGCGGAAAAGCTTTATGATGCCGTACGGATCGATCACTTCCGCGCAATGGAAAACTACTGGGCCGTTCCGAGCGGAGAAAAAACGGCGAGAAACGGGCATTGGGAAAAAGGCCCCGGCATGGACCTTCTCGGCCGCCTGAAAGGCTGGTTTAAGACCCTGAACTTCGTTGCCGAAGATCTCGGAAGCTATTCCGAGGAAGTGGAAGCCCTGCTGAAGGAAAGCGGCTTCCCCGGGATGAAGGTGCTGGAATTTGCATTCGCACCGGATGAGGACAGCAGCCACCTGCCGCATCGCTATGTGAAAGAAAGCGTCTGCTACATCGGAACGCATGACAATGCACCGGTCAACGGCTGGTTTAAGGATCTGCCTGAGGGCGAGCGCGACAAGGCAGAACGTTACCTCGGAATAAACGGAAACGAAGGGATCACGAGAGCCTTCATACGCGCCGGAATGGGATCGGTCTCGGACCTCTTCATCATGCAGATGCAGGATCTTCTGGAACTCGGAAATGAAGCCAGGATGAACACGCCCGGCAAGCCGTTCGGAAACTGGTGCTGGCGTATGCTTCCCGGAAAACTGAC
>JABUSX010000203.1 GCA_021442545.1 Eubacterium sp.
GTAGCGAAGAATGATGCTTCCGGCAAAGCCGTCTTCGGCAAGATCCCGGTCAAGTTCAGTGATCTGGATAAGGATACGCACACCAAGACCTTCGAATACAAGGTAACGGAGCTGATCCCGAACGAGATCTCGGACGGCATCGAATACGATACGACAGAGCATCTGGTAAGCGTAACGGTCAGCCTGAATGCATCCGGAAAGAGCCTGGATGTGGCAGTCAAGATCGACGGTAAGGATGCCCAGCCGGGAGACCTGGTCTACTGGACAGACTTCAGCAACACCTATTCTGCTGAAGGCGAGAAGGACATCGAAGGTGTCAAGACGCTCGAAGGCAAAGACCTTGCGGCAGAGAAGTACACCTTCAAGGTCACCGGACCGGACGGCAAGACAACAGCCTCTGTGACGAACGATGCAGACGGCAAGATCAGCTATCCGGCAGTGAAATTCGTGGTTGATCCGGACCAGAAAGCAGCAGAAACGCTCGTCTACGACGCAGACAGCAATACCTTTATTGCAACCTACAGCAGCTACGAAAACCTGTTCGGAACTGCCTCCACAAAGACGGTGAACTACACTGTCGTTGAAACGAAGGGCAGCGAACCCGGTATCACCTACAGCGAAGAATCCTACACGCTGCCGGTTACGGTCACACCGAATGAGGCAGACAAGGGCAAGCTGGATGTGAGCATCGACTACGGCACAGCAGATGGCGCAGACTTTACAAACGGCTACAAGGCACATGGTATCGGAACCGTTTCCGGTAAGAAGATCTACGACAAGGCTCTGGAAGGAGACGAATTCTCCTTCGAGGTCAAGTACGGAGAAGAGGTTCTGGCAACCGTGACGAACGCAGCCGACGGAACCATCAACTATCCGAAGTTCGAATATGTTGTGGATCCGGATACGACAGTCGAAGAACTGGGCGAGCCGGTCTACGATGCGGACAGCAACACGATCACCATTACCGTTAAGGCTCTTGGGGATATCCCGGAAGATGTGAAATACAGCATTTCCGAGGTGATTCCGGAAGACGCGAAAGATAACGGAGACGGAACCTATACACTGGACGGCATCATCTACATTGCTAAGACCTACGAGCTGACAGTCAATGCAGCAGCCGCAGGCACGGCAGAGGCCGCCGGAATTGAGAAACTGAATGTAACAACCGTACTGAAAGATGCGACTGCGGCAGACTTTACCAATAAGTATTCCGCACAGGGCGCAGCCCAGATCGGCGTTAAGAAGACTCTGAAGGGCCGCCTGCTGAAGGCCGGGGAATTCCAGTTCACACTGACCGACGAGACAGAATATCCGATCAGCATCGAGAAGACTCCGGATCCGCTGGCCACAACGGTCGCGAACGATGAAGACGGAGAAGTGGTCTATCCGAAGCTTGTCTGGAAGCTGGATCCGAACGCCGAAAAGAGCACTGCTGTTTACAGCGAAGCCGACAACCAGATCACCTACATCTTCACAACAGCTGACTGGAAGGTGCTGGCACCGGAAGGCAAGGCAACGCTGAAGTATGCGGCGACGGAAGTCAAAGGCGATAAGAAGAGCATCAAGTATGACGGAAGCAAGTATGAACTGACGATCACACTGGAAGACAACAACAAAGGAACTCTGGTTCCGAAGGTCGAACAGAAGGGAAGTATTCTGGACGAACTGTTCAGCAACTACACATTCGTCAACACTTATGAAGCAGAAGGTGAAGCTACCATCTCCGGCAGCAAGATCCTCAACGGACGCGATCTGTCCGGCGAAACGGATGAGTTCATGTTCGAAATCAGGAAGGATGGCGAAGTCCTTACGACCGTAGGCCTGAAGGCTGACGGAACGATCGACTACCCGATCTTCAGATACCAGGTAAGACCGGACGAGAGCATTCCGGAAACGGAAGTCAAGGACGGCAAGATCGTTGAGACTTCGTATGATGTCGAAGACTTCGACGGCAAGACATTTACCTACACCGTGAACGAAGTGGAAGGCTCACTCAAGGGCGTTACCTACAGCGGCGAGACGGAGACCATCAACGCGACCGTAGAAGTTGATCCGGATGACGACTCCAAGCTGATCGTGACCATCACGCCGAACGAAGGCATTGACTTTGTCAACACCTACAAGGCCGACGGAAGCACAACGATCGAAGGTACCAAGACGCTGACAGGCCGTGTCCTGGACGAGAACGAGTTCATCTTCGAGATCACAGGTGACGGAATCGCTGCAGCAGCACCGATTCAGGTTACACAGAAAGCCGCAGCAGAAGGCGGAAAGATCGAGTATCCGAAATTTGCATACCATGTAGATCCGGATGCAGAAGCCGGAACGGCCTATGATGCAGCAACCAACACGATCAACGTAACGGTTGCGAAGGTGAAAGACCTTAAGGAAGCATACAGCTACAAGGTCACTGAGCTTAAGCCGGAAAAAGATCCGCTGGGCGGCATCACCTATGACAAGACCGAATACAAAGTATCTGTTAAAGTAACTGTCAATGCAGAAGACGCTTCCAAACTGGATGCAGCCGCAGCGATCACCAAAGACGGCCAGGCAGCAGCAGGTGCGGACTTCAGCAACATCTATAAAGCACGCGGCAGCGCAACGATCGACGGACAGAAGATCTACTCCAAACCGCTCGGAGACAGAAAGTTCTCCTTCGAAGTCAAGTTTGGCAGCAATGTCCTGACGACAGTCATGAACGATGCGAAGGGCGATATCAGCTATCCGACCTTCCGTTACCTGGTTGACCCGAACACGACGGAAACCTCCGTTGGCGTCCCGGTCTATGATCAGGCAAGCGACAGCATCATCATCACGGTGAAGAACCGTGCGGACATTCCGGAACAGATCGGTTACACGATTTCCGAAGTGATTCCGGAAGGCGCAGTCGACAGAGGCGACGGAAGCTATGAACTGGACGGCGTCATCTACATTGCGAAGACCTACACTCTGACGGTCAGCGCAAAAGCATCCGGAAAAGCCGAAGAGGGCGCATCCGAATACGAAAAGATCGACGTGACACCGGTTCTGACGGACGAAGCCGAAAAGACGGCAGAAGCCACGATCTTTGAAAACAAGTATACGGCTGAAGGCGCAGCACAGATCGGCGCCGAAAAGACGCTCAAAGGCCGCAACCTGAAGATCGACGAATTCAGCTTCACACTGGAAGATGTCACAGACTTCGAAGCCATGGGCATCGAGATCGAGAAGGATCCGAACCCGCTCGTAACGACCGTAACGAACAATGCGGAAGGCAAAGTCTTCTATCCGAAGCTGACTTGGAAGATCGATCCGGATGCAGAGGCCAGCAGTGCAAAACTGAATGCCGCAGGCGACCAGATCAACTACATCTTTACAGCTGAAGACTGGAACGCGATCGCACCGAACGGCACCGTGAGCGTGAAGTTTGCAGCAGCCGAAGTGAACGACGGCCAGAAGGGCGTGACCTACGACAGCAAGATCCATGATCTTGTCATCAAGCTGACAGACAATGACGCCGGACAGATCGTACCGACCATCAACGGCAACCCGCTGCAGGAGATCTTCGACGACATCAAGTTCGTCAACATCTACAAGGCAGACGGTGAAGGCAAACTTGAAGGATCCAAGATCCTGAGAGGACGCGAAGTTGAGGAAGGCGAATTCCAGTTCGAAGTCAGAGACGGCAATGAAAACCTGCTCGCCACGGTCAGCAACAAAGCTGACGGCTCCATCAACTATCCGGTATTCAGATATGTAGTGGATCCGGATGCCGAAGCCGGAACCGTTTACGACGCAGTAAACAACAAAGTAATCGTAACCGTAAACAAGGTTGAAGATTTTGAATCGACAACATTCAGGTACTACGTGACAGAGGTGATTCCGGAAGAACCCCTTAAGGGCGTGACCTACTCTACGGTGACTGAGCCGATCAACGTATCCGTGACCGTGAACAAAGAAGATGCCTCCAAACTGGATGTGGCAATCACACCGAATAAGGACGTCGACTTCACGAACACCTACAAGGCAGACGGCGAGACGACGATCTCCGGTCACAAGATCCTTGAAGAACGTGCCCTGCATGCAGATGAGTTCACGTTCGTGATCAAGGATGCTGTCGGAAACAGGATCGCGGAAGTTACGCAGCTGTCCGGTGAAGAAGGCGGCATGATCAACTATCCGACCTTCGCCTACCACGTAGATCCGGACGGAACAGCCGGGACCGTCTATGACGAAGATGCAAACGTCATCAATGTAACTGTAAACAGCGTCAAAGAGATCGTATCCCCGTACATCTACCAGATCTCCGAAGTGAAACCGGAAGAACCGCTGGGCGGCGTGACCTACGACGAAACGATCTATGAAGTAGCCATTACCGTAGGCGTAAATGCAGAAGATGCCTCCAAACTGGATGTGGAAGCCACACCGGATGAGGATATCGACTTCACGAACACCTACGAAGCCAAGGGCTCCGAGACGGTCGAGGCTCTGAAGGTCATTCCGAGAATAACGGAAGAAGAGATGGCTGAATACGCCAACGTATTCGTCTTCGATCTTGTGGCACAGCCGTACGGAGACGAAGGCAAGCTCTCACCGTTCTGGGATGAGAACCATGAGGCCATGAAGGATGCACTGGATCCGACAAAGGATGCCACAGTCCTCTACGCCGACAATGATGAAAAGGGCCGCGTAGTCTTTGACACCATGTACTTCGACCTGAGCGATGTCGGCAACACCTACACCTACAAGCTGTTCGAGGAAGATGAGATACAGCTGGAAGGTCTGGACTATGACAAGAGTGTCTACACCGTAACGATCACACCGACCGATAACGGCGACGGCACGATCAACCCGAACCGGAAGATCACCGATGAACAGGGCAGAGAAGTGGTTCTGACAGAACAGGGCTTCAGGAATGTACCGTATGTTCTTGGTGCCACGGAAGTACGCGGACGGAAGTTCGTCAAGGATGATCAGGAAAGAGAACTGACAGAGGATCTCGTAAAGGGTTATGACGGAGCATTCAGCTTCACCCTGGAAGAGACAGACGAAGCCGGCAACGTACTCGAAGGCGGACTCACAGAAACA
>JABUSX010000075.1 GCA_021442545.1 Eubacterium sp.
AATCAGGTGTACGAAGAATCCGGGAAAATGGCTTTCGGAACGGAATCAGGTGTGCGAAGAATCCGGGGAAATGGCTTTCGGAACGGAATCAGGTGTACGAAGAATCCGGAGAAATGTTTTTCCGGGAGTGATGTGCAGGAAGCGGACAGTATAAATTCAGATATGATGAAACAGGGATGAATCTATGGCGGATGATCTGAAAATCTGGCCCCGGCTGAAGCGGCTTATGGAATATATCAGTGCGGATCCGGCTATCCGGGAGGCGGCCGTAAAGGGAGATGAAGAGAGTGTCTTCCGCCTTGTCGGAAAGGATGCTCTTTCTGCTGCGGACCTGAAGGAAGCCATATCCGGCATACTGGCCTATCAGTATCCGAATCAGAGAAAAACGGATATGACGGAAAACAGATTTTTTGATCTGCTGTGCGCTCATGACAGAGAAATCATAAATCGGATTAAAGAACGTTACGACGACTGTACATTCCGGGATCCGGGCATGGATCGTTTCAATCATTCCTTATATGCAAGAACCCGTGTGGAAACGCCCTTGCTGCGATCCCGTCCTTTTATCCGTTATTATCCGGTCATGTTTGAACTGTCAGAGGGCTGTTCCGTCCATTGCTTTTTCTGTGCGCTCGATGCCGGACGATTACAGAAAAACTTTCTCTTTACACCTCAGAACGAGGAGCTTTTCCGCGGGGTGCTGGAAGTGACCCGTGAACTGATCGGAGATATGGCTTCGTCGGCAGCCTGTTACCTTTCCACGGAACCTTTGGATAATCCGGATTACGAAAAATTTCTTCTTCGCTTCAAAGAAATCTTTGGATATTATCCGCAGACGACAACGGCAGCGGCAGAAAGAGATCCGAAGCGGATGCGCGGCTTCATGGAACAGCTTGGAAAAGAGGAAATGGAGCATCACGCCCTTCGGTTTTCTGTTCGGAGCCTGCAGCAGTTCCGTCAGATCATGGATCTGTATACACCGGAGGAACTGGAAGATGTGGAACTCCTGTTCAACCATATGGAATCGGATACCCGTTTTTCAGATTCAGGAAGGGTACGCATGCTGCCCGATCATGTGAGGGAAAAGCTTTTCCTGATGAATTATTCCATCGTCTGTCTGGCAGGGCTATGCGTCAATTTCGCTTCAGGAACGCTTCGCTGGATCGAGCCGGAGGTTCCCTGTGATGAGTATCCTCTGGGATACCGTATTCTGGAGGAGACTTCTTTTCAAACGGTGGAGGAATACAGGCAGGAGGCAGAAAGGCTGCTCCGGGCGTATACGGCGCCGGGGCTGGATCACGACCGGCCTCTGTTTTTCACAAAAGGCGTTTCACCCGATTTTGAAGGGAATATGGTCATTCTGCAGTCCGCAGGCTCCGTGCTTCGCGTCACCGGAAATCAAATTTTTCAGGACAGCATCCGGCTGCTCTCTGAAAAAAAACACACCTTCCGGGAACTTTGCGGGGAAATGGGGCTCAGCACGTTCAGCTCCGGTGAACTGAAGAAAAAACTGACCCCTCTGTATGAAAAAGGCTACATTCGGTGCTGATCCGACAAAGGGAAACAGAAGGTGCGGATATGCTGACACGGACCTGACAGGAAATAAGAAATTGCCATGACAAACTGTATGACTGATGAAAACAGAATAGTAAACAATTATGAAAGCACACAGTGCAGTCTCTGCCTTGTCGATATGCCTTTCGGCATTACGTGGGTGCCTTCCTTTGGCCTTTCTATCCTGAAGGCGGAAGCGGAAAAGAGCGGCATTTCCACGAAAGTTCTGTACGGAAGTATGCGTTTTGCGCGTAAACTGGGAGAGGATTTTTCTTTTCTGGATTTTCTGGCCAGAAGGCATCCGATTCTGATCGAAGCCGTATTTGCACCCTGGGCCGGATACCGGGGACTGCATGATGAGGAAACCCGTTTCTCTCTGATAAAGGAAAATTTACCGGAGATTCGGGATGATATCGAAAAAATGGAGCGTATCTGTATCCGGAACAGGGAAAAGATCGATGACTTTCTGGATGAACTGGCTGAGGAGATTCTTTCTTTTTCTCCGCGGCTTGTCGGATGTTCTTATACGTTTCAGCAATGCAATGCGTCCCTTGCCCTTCTGTACCGCATAAAGGAAAAAGCACCTGACGTTATTACCTTCATGGGAGGCGGTGCGCTCAGCCGGAGCTGTGCGCAGACACTTCTTGAGCAGATGCCTTTTCTGAATTATGCTTTCCTTGGTGATTCCGATTCTTTCTTCGGAGATGCCTGCCGTCTGCTGATGGAAGGAAGAGATCAGGAACTGTTTGAAAGGTATGAAGGGATCGGAAAAAAGGGAACGGATATTCAGCCTGCGGCTACGCAGGACATGAACAGTGTTGCGCTTCCGGATTACGATGACTTTTTCGAAGAACTTGAGAGAAATCAGATCAGGTTCGGCCCCGGAAATCACTATCTGCTGATGGAAGCCGGCAGAGGATGCTGGTGGGGCAGATGCCGCTTCTGCGGACTGCATGTCTGTGAGAATAAGGTACGCTATCGTCACAAGGACAACAAGGTTTTTGCTTCTCAGATCCGGACACTGAACGAAAAATACGGAGTGAACCGCTTCTTTCTGACGGATACGATCCTGCATCCCAGACTTATTTCAGAAATACCGTCTCTGTTCGAGGGGAGCGGACTGGAATTTGTTGCGGAAGTAAAATCGAATCTGACCAGGGAACAGCTTTTTATACTGAAAAGAGGAGGGTTCATTCTCCTCCAGCCCGGAATCGAATCCCTTCAGGACGACATACTGGAATTGATGCAGAAGGGTGCTTCCGCCATGGAACAGATCATTTTTCTGCGGAATATTGCGATCGTCGGAATACAGGCATACTGGAATCTGATGATCGGCCATCCGGGCGAAAAGAAAGAATGGTATGAGGAAATGGCGGAACGGATCCGAAAGCTGACGCATCTGAAGCCGCCGTATCAGACGACGCTCATGTATCAAAGAGAAAGCGAGTATACAAAAAAATGCCGGGAGTTTGGCGTATCCTTAAAATCTTCTCCGCTTTATGAAGGGCTTGTTTCTCCGGATACGGAATTTATAGAGGGGATTGCAGAATACTTTGTTCCGGATCCCCCGATCGATCCGGAAATCCGGCAGATGACCGATAAGGTGTATGAGGAATGGAAGAAGGCTTCAGAACGAAACGCCTCATTTGTTTACCGGCAGCTCGGAAAGAATACCATCGCCCTTCTGGACACAAGGTCCTGTGCTTACAGGGAAAGAGATATCCTTCAGGGTCTGGAGGCGGAGCTTTGTCTTTTCCTGGATCGTGTTTCCGATGAAGAAGGGATCTTCGGAAACTTTGCGGGACGATATGAAAAGAGGGAGATTCAGAATGCTCTGGAAAAACTGGAGCAGAGATCTATTCTGCTGAGAATTAAAAATGAGTATCTGTTTCTGGCTTTGCCGGAGAAGAATCCGCGTCTCTCGTTCAACAGTCTGCAGATGCAGAATTTTAAGGCAAATGCAGGGAAGTATATAAAATAAACAGAGAACAGAAGACAAACCGACGCTGTTCGTTTAAAAATACGGAAGGATCGTAAAAGGAAAATACAGGCTTCTGATACCAGAAACAGGAAGAAAAGATTATAATCGGGGAATGCAGAGGCTCCGGCAAAGCCGGTCCGGCTTTGACGGAAGATATATCTGTGTTTCTGAATAAAAAGGAGAGAAAAAATGAGTGTATTATTTATCTGCTATCCCAAATGTTCCACCTGTGTGAAAGCCAGAAAATGGCTGGAGGAGAACGGGGTGGATTATACGGAGCGAAACATTACCACGGAGAATCCGACAAAGGCTGAGCTGACGGAATGGGTAAAGACCAGCGGTCTTCCTCTGAAACGGTTCTACAACACGAGCGGGATGATCTACCGGCAGATGGACCTCAAGAATAAGATCCCGGTCATGAGTGAAGAAGAACAGTATGACCTTCTGTCTTCCAACGGAATGATCGTGAAACGCCCGCTCCTTATCGGAAAAGATTTCGTGCTGGTCGGTTTCAGGGAAGCCGAGTGGAAAGAGAAGCTGATCTGAGCGGATCATGTATGTTGGGGCGGTTGTCCGGAATCCGTAACCGGATTCCTCAGATGGCCGTCATCCGCTGATCAGGATGCGGATCGTATCTGCGGACGGATCTGACGGAACTTTGATATTGAAAGAATCGGACGTATGAAATTTCATGTTGTGACTTTGTTTCCGGATATGATCCGGGATATCGTACATACCAGTATTACAGGCCGTGCCGTGGATAAGGGGATCCTTACCGTCGACACGGTCAATATTCGTGACTATTCGATCCACGGAACAAAACGGGTGGATGACTATCCTTACGGCGGAGGTGCGGGGATGGTCATGGAACCGGAACCGGTTTTTCAGGCCATCTGTGAGGCGAAGGAAAAGGCTGTTCCCGGCACCCGTGTTGTTTATCTGACGCCGCAGGCAAAGGTTCTGACACAGATTCAGGCGGAAGAACTGGCGCGTGAGGAAGAGCTGATCCTGCTCTGCGGGCACTACGAAGGGATCGATGAGCGCGTACTGGAAGAGTGTGTCACCGATTATGTTTCAATCGGGGATTACGTGCTGACGGGCGGGGAACTGGCCGCGGCAGTTCTGATCGATGCGGTCTCCCGCTTTGTACCGGGTGTTCTTCATAATGAAGAGTCCTCCCGTTTTGAATCTCTGCAGGAGAGTCTTCTGGAATATCCGCATTATACCCGACCTGAAGTCTGGCATGACAAAGCCGTACCGGAGGTGCTCCGCTCCGGAGATCACGAAAAAACAGAATGCTGGAGAAGAGAACAGGCTCTGCAGCGGACCATGGAAAGGCGCCCGGATCTTCTGGACGGAAATTTCCGCCTGATCACGATCTGGTTCGGACCGGAAAACGGAGAAAAGCGGGCCCGGGATCTTTCTTCGGAACTCAGCCATTTTTCCGAAGTCATGAAGAGGAGCGGCTTTTATCAGTTTTGTTGAAAATGATTCGGTAAGTTCAGG
>JABUSX010000327.1 GCA_021442545.1 Eubacterium sp.
ATGAATTCCCTGACGGTCGTGACCTGTATTGCGATGAACATCATCCTGCCGGATCAGTATCTCGGCATCTCCGTTCCGGGCCAGATGTATGAGGAAGAATATAAGAAACGAAATATCGATTCGAAGGAGCTGGCCTCCATGCTGCTCGGCGGCGGCGTTGTCACCTCTCCGCTGATTCCCTGGAACACCTGCGGCATCTACTGCATGACCATGCTGGGCGTCATGCCGACGGAATACGCGCCCTTCGCGTTCTACTGCCTGCTCCTGCCGGTGGTTATGATCATATTAAGTTTGATCAGGAACAGAAAACCGAAAACGGCCTGATTATGCACAAAAAAGGCAGATCGTCACGGTCTGCCTTTTTCTGACATTTTCTGTCCTGCTGTGTTTCGGATCTGCCGGTATTTCCGACACTCTTTCCGCGCTATGATTCCGCAGGTGCTCAGGCTTTCCGATTCTCTGAGCACTGTATCATTCTGCAGATGCTCAGTCTTTCCGCTTCCTCCCAAGCTCCTTGAGAACTCTCTGCACTTCCTGTGCGAGCTTATTCATATCCACGGGCTTGGAAACATGCCCGTTCATGCCGGCGGCCATGCATTCTGCGATGTCCTCTGCAAAAGAATCCGCCGAAAGCGCGATCACCGGGATGGTACGGATGTCTTCTCTTTCATCCTTCCGGATCTCCCTCGCCGCCTGTCTTCCGTTCATGACCGGCATCTGGATATCCATCAAAACCAGATCGTAGGTGCCTGCTTCCGCGGCATGGAGCTTATCCAGACAGATCTGTCCGTTTTCTGCCCGTTCACTGGTCACTTCGAAGAAGCTCAGCAGTTCGGAAATAACCTCCCAGTTCAGTTCGTTGTCTTCCGCAACCAGGACGTGCAGACCGGCCAGTGCCTCCATCGGATCGGCCGATTCTTCTTTCCTGTTTTCTTTATGCACAAAGGGTACGTCCATCTCGACGGTAAAGGTCGTGCCGACACCTTCCTTGCTCCTGCAGTCGATCGTGCCGCCCATCAGTTCGACCATCTGCTTCACGATCGCCAGGCCGAGACCTGCACCCTGGATCTTGTTGACACGTGTATCCTGTTCACGGGTGAAGGATTCATACATCGTCCGCATAAACTCTTCGGACATGCCGACACCGGTGTCTTCCACCACATAGGTCACATGCGCCATCTGCTTTTCTTCATCCGCGGTTTCTCTGAGTCTTACGGTGACGCAGCCGCCCGAAGGCGTATATTTAATCGCATTGGACAGCAGGTTTATAAACACCTGGTTTACGCGGACCTGATCCGCGACGATGGTATCATGGGGTATCTCATCGATATCCGCCCGCAGTTCCAGGCCCTTATCCTTGACGGAGGTTCCGACGATATTCAGAAGATCCCGGACCGTTTCCTGCAGGGAGAAACGGGTCGGATTCAGCGTCAGCTTTCCGCTTTCGATCTTGGAAATATCCAGGATATCATTGATCAGAGTCAGCAGATGCTGGCCGGAGATCGTGATCTTGCTCAGGCAGTCCCGGACGCGTTCCTTGTCATCCGGATATTTTTCCGCGATCGACGACATGCCCACGATCGCATTCATCGGCGTGCGGATATCGTGGCTCATGGAGGAAAGGAACCTCGTCTTCGCTTCACTTGCCTCGTTGGCTTTTTCCAGGGCTTCTTCCAGCGCCAGATTCGTTTCCTGCTCCTTCTTCAGGAAGGCCTTCGTCTTCCGCTGATAGTGGATGAAAATGATGACAATGGCTGCGGTGAAGCCGCCCAGGATCAGAATGATAAACACGCTGTACCGCTGTACGATTTCTCCAAAGGATACACTCTTTTCGATGCCCGTATAGGACAGCAGCGCGCTGTTGATCGCTGCAGAACCCATATTGGTTATGACCTTGTTCAGTATGGAAATGAGATAGCTGTTCCACTCATTTACACACATGCCCAGATTCACCGTGGCATTCAGATAGGCAACATTCAGGTCCTTATATTCCGGATGCTCAAAAAGATATAGCTGCAGCACACTGGAACAGCCGACCGTGCATCGTTCCTTCCCTTTTTTGATTGCATCGAAGGATTCGTCTCTGGTCTTGTAGCGAACCAGTTTGGAATGCGGATAATTGGTCGACAGATAATATTCCTGGCCGATTCCCGTACTGTTCACGGCCACCTGGTTAAAGATCTCATCGGAGTAGGTTCCTGAATAAATCAGCATGACTCTGTCACTGAGGAAGGGATCCGTCTGTTTGAATCCGCTTTTCTCATTCAGCCAGATATCCGAAAAGCTGGGGAATGCAACCTCGATCTTCATATCCTTCAGAGCCGTGTCCATCTCTTCGATCGTATCAAAGCAGACCGGTTTTACCGGAAGGAGCGTATAATCCGCGATATACTGCATGAGATCTTTCACAAGTCCCGTCGGATTTCCCGCGTTGTCCTGATCGGACAGGGGCAGATTGGAGCGGACATAGCCGACCCGCAGCTCTTTTAATGTCTGCAGAAAAGCCTGTTCCGATTTTGTAAGCACGGAATTTTTGTTTTTCTGTCCGTAATACTTTGTATACAGATCGGACTCAAAATACGGCTTATCCTGCTTCAGCTCACGCATGGCATTTTCAAGCTCGGAAAACAGATCCACCCGGGAATGGTTGACTGCAAAATACCGTTCCGGACTGGGAAGTCCCATGTCCATGCTCGAAAGATAGAAGCGTTCCTCATTGTTTTCCGACTTATATACGCCGGCAACGATATCCACCTCGCCCAGTTTCAGCTTTTCGATCATCTCCTGGCGGGTTCCGTATTCGTATTCATATCTCCACCCGCAGAGCGTGGAAATGGCCTGATAATACTCATAGGCGTAGCCGGACTTTCGGACATCATCCGAAAAACCGGACTGGAACTGACTGTCTCCCTCGTAGTAGCCGATCTTAACCCTTTTCAGGTAGAGATTCGGTGAAAAATCCCCCTCCAGGTAATCATCCAGCGTATTCTTCGTGAGAAGGATCGCATCGGTATTGAAATCCGTTTTATAAAGAGAACCCGTTTCCAGATAATCCCGGAGAACATAGACGCCCACATAACCCATCTCTTCGGGATTCTGCGCGATCAGGGCATTGATGACCCCCTCCCTCAGGAGGGAAATATTTTCATCCGTATCTTCAAAGCCGACCAGCTTTACATCCAGACCTTTTTCCTTTATGTATCTTCCCGCACCGGTCACGTTTTCTCCGCCCGTGCAGAAGACTGCCTTGATCTCAGGATGTTCCCTGAGCATCCGTTCGGCGGCTGTTCCGGCCCGGTCCGCATTGTTATACCCTTCTTCTTCGGCCGTTATCGTCAGGTCATATTCCGTGACTACTTCCCGAAACGCTTCGAGAACCGCCGCCTCGTTTGTCGATTCAAAGGTGCTGCAGATATAGCCGACCTCATCTCCGGGATCCACGATCTGCATCATGGCCTGGGCAGCCGTGTTTCCCAGTTCATACAGGTCGGTGCCCACATAGGCCAGACGGTTTCCGGAGGGACTGTCCGCATCGATCGTTACGACCGGAATCCCGGCCTGAACCGCCTTCTTCAGCCCCGGTTCCGCTTTTTCCGTTCCCGCATAGACAAGGATCCCGTCCGGATTTTCCTGTATGGCCTTATCCAGATTTTCCGCAAGTTCCGCCGGGTCGTAGACCTCGGATTCCGAACCGAGGATCTTCGTCTCCGTCCCCACTTCGGCGTCGGCCCGGCGTATACCCTCGATGCATTTCTGCCAGTAATAATTGTTGATCTGCGGACAGACAAAAATCAGCTTATGACCTGTTCCGATATTCCGGGGCATAATGTATTCGATCTTCTGCTCCGATGATGCGGCGCCGTTCTGCCTGCTTTCCTTTGCACATCCCGCAAAAGAAGCTGCAGCCAGTACAAAAAGAACGCAGAAAACAATCAGCTTTTTCACTGACTGTATCATGCGTCCTCCTGCATTCTTATTCATCTGCCGCCTCCTCTCTGAAGCACACAAAACAGCAATAATCAGGGGAAAAACCGGCTGAGATACTGTATTTCTTCATCATTTGCAGTTTTGGCGAGTTCCGTTTTTATGTCCACATGAAATACGTGCAGAGTACTTTCATCTCCGTATATTTTATATGTTGCAGGTACCCCCCTGTCAATCAGAAGATCATACATCGGCCTGCAGTGTTCCTTCAGAAAATCGCCCTCTGAAGTCATCAGATAAACGGGCGGATAATCTTTCGTAATATAGTCCGTAACATTCAGCATTTCCCCCCATTTCCGGGGATTTCCCGTAAAGTAATTCCTCAGAAGCGACCGGGATTCGTTTTTGCTGAACAGGATTTTCGGAAGATCGTACATACCGCAGTTCAGACCCAGTCCGGAAAACCGGATCTTCGAGGGCCGGATTCCCATGATCTCCGCGTATTCCGGATTTGTCGCGATAACTGCATACTGGCTGGCCAGCTGGGCTCCTGCAGAATCGCCGAAAAGAAGAACTCTCCTCAGATCCATGAAATATTCTTCCCGATGGCGGATCATCCACTTCATTACGATGTTCAGATCCTTCAGAGGAGAGGGGAATTTACAATCCGGTGCCAGATGGTAATTGAAGCTCACCACCGTGAATCCCCTCTGCGCCAGGTTCATGCAGTAGAACTGATACACCTTTGTGCTGCCGTAGACATAGCCTCCGCCGTGCACATTCACAATGACCGGAAGCGGACGGTCCGTTCCCTTCGGGTAGTAAATGTCCAGTGTCTGGATCTTCGGATTCCGGCCGTATACGATGTTGTCGATCCGGGTGATATCGTCCGGTGTCGTAAGGCCGGCATCCCGCTTCCTGTCGCTCCTGGCGGCCTCGATATTAAATTTGATGCTTGCCAGAGTTTTCATCCCGAACGCGCCTCCCCGTTTCCCCGGACACTGCTCTTTTCATATACCTGTAATCATTCCGGATAGAATTTCCCTGCATTTACAGCTGCATTTTTCATATTTTGCA
>JABUSX010000460.1 GCA_021442545.1 Eubacterium sp.
CGGATCGTATCCTGCTGAATGCCGCCCGTCATCTCGTTGAACATTTCATAGGCGATCATCTTGTATTCGATCTTCGGATCACGCTGGCCGTAAGCCTGCAGGCCGATGCCCTGACGAAGCTGCTCCATATCGTCGATATGGTTCATCCATTTTTCGTCTATGACCTTGAGAAGAACGACTCTCTCGAGTTCGCGGATCTGATCCTCCGTGGGGAACTGCGCTTCTTTTTCTTCGTAAAGCTTAACGGCCCGTTCCTTGATGACCTGCTTCAGTTCGGCCGGAGAGCCCTTCAGGGTATCTTCCTTTGTGACCGGTGCGATCGGAATGACCGGAAGCAGGAGCTGGTTCAGCTCGTTCACATCCCACTCTTCGCTGGAGGCGCTTTCGCCGAAACAGGTATCGACTGCCCCGTCGACGGTATCGTAGATCATCTTCATGATGGCATCGCGCATGCTCTCTCCGTCGAGAACCTGGCGGCGCTCCTTATAGATGATCTCGCGCTGCTCGTTGTTGACGGCGTCATAATCCAGCAGGTTCTTACGGATCGCATAGTTGTTGCTCTCGATCCGTTTCTGAGCCTTTTCAATCGCCGAGGAAAGCAGCTTATGTTCGATCTGTTCGTTTTCTTCCACGCCCAGGGTGCGGAAAACGTTCATCATTTTTTCCGAACCGAAGAGACGCATCAGATCGTCTTCCAGTGAGATGTAGAAACGGGATTCGCCCGGGTCGCCCTGTCGTCCGGAACGGCCGCGGAGCTGGTTGTCGATACGACGCGATTCATGACGTTCGGTGCCGATGATCTTCAGGCCGCCTGCCGCACGGGCTTCTTCGTCGAGCTTGATATCGGTACCGCGGCCGGCCATGTTCGTTGCGATCGTGACGGATCCGGCTTCACCGGCGTGCGAAACGATCTCGGCCTCGATGTCGTGGAACTTGGCATTCAGCACCTGGTGCTGCACGCCTTCCCTCTTCAGCATTCTGGAAAGAAGCTCGGAGGTCTCGATCGTGATCGTGCCGACCAGGACCGGCTGTCTCTTTTTATGGGATTCCACGATCTCATTGATGACCGCACGGAACTTCTCTTTTTTCGTCATGTAAACGGCATCTTCGTGGTCCACGCGGGCAACCGGAACGTTGGTCGGGATCTCGATAACGTCCATCCCGTAAATATCCCGGAATTCCTGCTCTTCCGTCAGAGCCGTACCGGTCATGCCGGCTTTCTTTTCATACTTGTTGAAGAAATTCTGGAAGGTGATCGTCGCAAGAGTCTTGCTTTCACGTTTGACCTTGACATGTTCCTTCGCTTCGATCGCCTGATGCAGACCGTCTGAGTAGCGGCGTCCCGGCATGATACGGCCGGTAAACTCATCTACGATGACGACCTGGTCGTCTTTTACGATGTAGTCCTGGTCGCGGAACATCAGATTATGCGCCCGCAGCGCCAGGATCGTGTTGTGCTGGATCTCCAGGTTTTCCGGATCCGAAAGATTTTCGATGTGGAAGAATTCCTCGACCTTTCGGACACCCTGTTCGGTAAGGGTAACCAGCTTGTCTTTTTCGTTGACAATGAAGTCTCCTGTCTCCTCGATCTGCTCACCCATCAGGGCAGACATCTGCGTGACCTCTCCGGAAGCTTCGCCCTTCTGGAGCTGGTTTGCAAGGATGTCGCAGGTCTCGTAGAGCTTCGTGGACTTGCCGCTCTGGCCGGAAATGATAAGCGGCGTACGCGCTTCGTCGATCAGGACCGAGTCGACCTCATCGATGATGGCGTAGGCAAGATCTCTCTGCACGAGCTGCTCTTTGTAGATGACCATATTGTCACGAAGATAATCGAAACCATCCTCGTTGTTCGTGACATAGGTGATGTCGCATGCATACTGCTCACGGCGCTCATCGTTCTGCATGGAATTGAGAACGCAGCCGACCGTCAGGCCAAGGAAGCGGTGCACCTTTCCCATCCAGGAAGCATCACGCTCTGCCAGGTAATCGTTGACGGTAATGATGTGCACGCCGCGGCCGGTCAGTGCATTCAGGTAGGCCGGCATGGTCGAGACGAGCGTCTTTCCTTCACCCGTTCTCATCTCGGCGATACGGCCCTGATGAAGGATGATGCCGCCGATGATCTGAACGCGGTAAGGCTCGAGCCCTTTTCCCGGCTCCGGATCGATGTCCGGCCCCGGTCCGAGTACACGGTGCGCCGCCTCGCGGACCACGGCGAAGGCTTCGGGAAGAAGATCATCCAGTGTTTCGCCGTTCTGCAGGCGCTCCTTGAAGATCCTCGTCTTGCCGCGAAGCTCATCGTCCGTGAGCGCAAGCATCTCCGGACGATAAGATTCGACCTTGTCGACAAGCGGCATGATCCGCTTCAGTTCTCTGTCGCTATGTGTTCCAAATAATCTTTCCGAAAGTTTCATATTACTCCTCTGGTTCAATCAATCCGTAGGTATTTCCTTTTCTCTTGTAGACAACATTCACCTGATCCGTATCCGCATTCATGAAAACGAAGAAATTATGCCCGAGCAGTTCCATCTGCACGCAGGCATCTTCGGGATACATCGGCTTGATGTCAAAACGCTTTGTTCTTTCGATGCGGATCTCTTCACTTTCCATGTAGTCGTTTTCGATGTAGGTCTTCTGGAAGTTGGCTGCCGCCTGTTTCTTATCGATGATCTTGTTTTTATATTTGCGGAGCTGACGTTCGATGACTTCTTCTACGAGGTCAATGGATACATACATGTCGTTGCTCACCTGCTCGGAACGGATGATCCTTCCCTTGACCGGGATCGTAACTTCGATCTTCTGACGTTCTTTTTCCACGCTGAGGGTAACCGAAACGTCCGTATCCGGTGTGAAATACCTGTCCAGCTTGCCGAGCTTATCCTGAATTGTCTTTTTCAGACTGGGTGTTATGTCGATATTTCTTCCGCTGATCGTGATATTCATAGAGCTTCTCCTTTTCGTACGGTCAAATTGATAACTAATTTAGTATAGCAAAATTGTCTGTCTTTTTCGAGTGAATTTATCGATTTTTAATGCGGGGTTAATGCGATTTCAGCACTGCATAAATCTCTCTTTTTCCGCATCCGCGGTCGCGGGCCGTGCGTTTCATGGCCTCTTTTTCGTCCATTCCTTCCGCCATGTACATGGCCACATGTTCCGCAACACCCATCTCCTTCCATGCCGCCTGTTTTCCGGCACGGATCTCTTCCCTGCTTTTCCCTTCCACGACCAGCACATACTCACCCCGCGGCTGCACGGGAAGACCTTCCGTTTTCAAAGGATCCTTCAGAGAAACCGGTTCTGCAGAACGACCGCTGCCGGATGCAGAAACAAAGTCTGCGGACAGGTCTGCACCGGTCGGAGAAATAAAGTCTGCGGACGGATCTGCACCGGCCGGAGAAACAGGATCTGCCGAAAACGCTCCGCAGGACGGATCCGTGCCGTCTGCCTCGGAAACCGGCACCCCGTAATACATGCAGGCCTCTTTTATGGTCATGCGCAGGACTTCCTCGTGGATCTTCGTAAGTTCGCGGCAGAGCGCGATGCGCCTCCGGAAGCCGAACTGCTTCGCAAACTCCGCCAGCGTTTTTTTCAGCCGGTGCGGCGCCTCGTAAAAGATCATCGTCCGCGTCTCTTCCCGCAGTTCTTCAAAAAGTTCCTCTTTTTCTTTTTTATCCTGCGGAAGAAAGCCCTCCATCGAAAAACGGCGGGTCGGAAGCCCCGAAAGCGTGAGCGCCGTAATGCAGGCTGCCGGACCGGGCAGAGAAGTGACGGAAATGCCGGCTTCCGCTGCCATGGCCACCAGTTCCTCCCCCGGATCCGAGATTGCCGGGGTGCCGGCGTCGGTGACAAGAGCAATATTCATCCCCCGGCAAAGCCTGTCGATCAGCTCGCGTCCTTTGTCGTAACGGTTGTTTTCATGGTAGCTGGTCATGGGTGTGCGTATGCCGAAATGTTCCAGAAGTTTTCTGGTATTGCGGGTATCTTCGGCCGCAATGAGATCCGCTTCGCGCAGAGCGCAAAGAACGCGTTCAGATATGTCTCCCAGATTTCCTATGGGTGTTGCACAGAGTATCAGTTTACCGGACATCATGTTCTCATCATAAAATTATAAATCGCCTGCACTTCCTGCGTGTAAACACCGGGAGCTTCATAGATCGTCAGAACCGGTCCTTCCGTCAGCTGCGTCCGGACGCCCTTCACGGAATCGATCAGAATCAGATTCACCTGTTTGTCTTCATAGGGTCTCACGCGGCGCAGATAAGACGGAAAAAGCCCCGTATCTCTCAGAACGCCAAGGACCTCCTCCATCCGTTCCGCACGGTGTATCAGAAAAAAATGCCCCTCGTCTTTCAGGGCCCTTCCGGCGGCCTGCGCAACATCCGGAAAACTGCAGCAGATCTCATGCCGCGCAGCGGCAAGTTCCGGATCCGGGCTCACCTTTCCCCGGGAAGGAAGACGATAGGGCGGGTTGCTGATCACCACGTCAAAGCCGGGATGCGGAAAATCCGCCTCTTTCAGGTCACCCGTAAGGATCGTGACCCGATCCTGCAGATGGCTTCTCTCCATATTCCTCTTCGCAAGTTCGGCATATACTTCCTGAATTTCCAGTCCGACGATGCGGCTTCCCTTCCCGCGGGCCAGAAGAAGCAGCGGAAGGATCCCGCTGCCGCAGCCGAGATCCAGAACCGTATCTTCCGCGGAAATATCCGCAAAATATGCAAGGAGGACGGCGTCCATGCCAAAACGGAAGCCTTTCTTCGGCTGAAGGATGGTAAAGCCGTTCTGGAGATCGTCACAGGTCAGTTCTCTGTTCCTGCTTTTTCGGCCGGTAGTTTCGTCTGTCATGTTTTCTTTCCTGTCCGGCGTTTTCCGGTCTGTTTTCCGGATGATTTCCCTGCCGGTTATCCCGTCTGTTTTCGCGCCGGTTTTCGGCTCCGCCTTCGCGTCTGCCTTCACGCCGGTTCTCGCCTTTGTTTTCGGG